>CAMVIX010000059.1 GCA_947167695.1 uncultured Clostridiaceae bacterium | reverse complement strand
TGTGAATTTGGGGACGGGACAAGGGGACGTTGTTTTTGTCCTCAAATGGCTTCGACATTGAGGACAAAAACAACGTCCCCTTGTCCCGTCCCCAAATCACCTAAAACGGAGGCATAGATGAACAAATCACAAGCTAAAAAAAGAATAGAAGAATTGAGAAAAACTACAGCATATCATGCAAAAAGATATTATGATGATGATGACCCAGAGATTAGCGATTTTGAGTATGATATGCTCATGAATGAGCTTAAAAATTTGGAAAGACAGTTTCCAGAGTTAATAACAGAAGATTCACTTACACAAAAAGTTGGAGGAACTGTAAAAGAAGGCTTTGAAAAGGTAACTCATGAAGTGCCTTTGCAGAGCCTTCAGGACGTATTTGACTTTAGCGAAGTAAAGAGCTTTGATGAAAGAATCAGAGAACAAGCAAAAGAATATGGCTACAATGATGTTCAATATGTTGTAGAAACAAAAATAGATGGACTTTCTGCTGCACTTGAATATGAAAATGGAATTTTTGTTAAAGGTGCTACGAGAGGAAATGGTTTAATTGGAGAAGATGTAACAGAAAATTTAAAAACGGTAAGGTCTATTCCTAAAACTTTAAAAGAACCGATAGATATAGTAGTCCGTGGAGAAGTATATATAGGGAAAGAAGAATTTGAAAAACTAAATGAAGAAAGAGAAATACAAGAAGAGCCATTATTTGCAAATAGTAGAAATGCTGCAGCAGGGTCACTAAGACAATTAGATAGCAACATTACAAAGCAGAGACCACTTGATATATTTATATTTAATGTGCAAAAATGTGATAGCAAACAGTTTTCGTCACATTATGAAACTTTAAATTACCTAGAAAGCATAGGCTTTACAGTTGTACCAAGAAGATACTTGTGTAATAATATAGAAGAAGCAATAGAGGCCATAAATAAAATTGGAGAAGACAGAGAAGACTTAAGTTTTGGAATAGATGGTGCTGTTATAAAAGTTGACAATATAGAATTAAGAGAAAAACTTGGAACAACCTTTAAAGTGCCAAAATGGGCAATAGCATATAAATATCCACCAGAGCAGAAAGAAACAATTGTAAAAGATATTGTTTGCCAAGTAGGAAGGACAGGTGCAATAACACCACTTGCAATATTAGAGCCAGTAAAAGTAGCAGGGTCTACAATTTCTAAAACAACACTCCATAACGAGGACTTTATAAAAGAAAAGGATATTAGAGTGGGAGACACCGTAGTAATCCAAAAAGCAGGAGATGTTATTCCTGAGGTTGTAGAAGTAAAAAAAGAAAAAAGAAGTGGAAAAGAAATTCCTTTTGAAATGCCAAAAGTTTGTCCTGTATGTGGTGCACCTACAGTAAGAGAAGCAGGCGAAGCTGTTACAAGATGTATCGGAATCGAGTGCAAAGCAGTGCAACTTCGTAGTATTGCACATTTCGCATCAAAAGAAGGGATGGATATTAATGGCCTTGGAATGGCAATAGTAGAAGAACTTATAGAAAGAGATTTGGTAAAAAACATTGCTGACATATATAAATTAAACTTAGAGCAAATTGCATCATTAAAGAAAAATGGTACTAAATTTGCACAAAATTTAATAGATGCAATAAACGCAAGTAAGCAAAATGACTTATCTAAACTAATAAACGGCTTTGGAATAAGGCATTTAGGCACAAAAACATCTAAAATAATTGCAAAAAGATATAAAAACATGGACAACATTTTAAATGCTTCACTAGAATCAATAAATATGATAGAGGATGTAGGCCCTGTAATTGCAGAAAGTGTATATAACTTCTTTTCACAAGAACAAACTAGAGATTTAATAGAAAAATTAAAACAAGCAGGAGTAAATATGGAGTACAAAGAAGAGGCAGGAGACGAGCGATTTTTTGGCAAGACTTTTGTATTAACTGGATCTTTAGAAAAATATTCAAGAGATGAGGCAAGCGAAATTATAGAAAAATTTGGTGGAAAGACATCAAGTAGTGTATCTAAAAAAACGAGTTATGTTCTAGCAGGAGAAGAAGCGGGAAGCAAGCTTACAAAGGCAGAAGAGCTTGGAATACAAGTAATAACAGAAGCGGAATTTGAAGAGATGATTAAATAGAAATTAGATGTTGGAAGTTAGATGTTAGAAGGGAATAAAATAAAAATGGAAGACTATTCATTAGATAGAATGTTACAAGACTTAAGTAATGGATTTGGGCTGTATTTTGATTACAACAATAATAGATACTTGGTGTTTAAAGTAAATGATAACTGTTATTCTCAAGAACTAATAACGATACGCGAGAAAAGCCCACATGCAGTAAGAAGCCTAATATCATTAAAAGCATTAAAAGAAATGTATACGTTTATGAGTGATTTTGAATATAAGGCATAAAAAAGAATTGCAAGATTGGCATTTGAAAAATAGATTAGCATTGGACAAAATTCATGTAAGAAATATAAAAAATGCTTGACATATATTTTTACTATATATATAATTTCTATGTAATGTAAAAGCAAAAGAAATAGGGGGAAACGTAAGATGACAAAAGTGGCTGAAAGCCTTATGGCTCTACACACACACACACACACACAAGTAATTTTAGATAATAAAAAAATATTTTATATAAAAGCCTACTCATCTAGGTGTAATTTTGC
>CAMVIX010000058.1 GCA_947167695.1 uncultured Clostridiaceae bacterium | reverse complement strand
AGTATATCCCTATTTAGCTCACGTCACAGCCTAAAAAACGATTTTTCCTATGCACAATTTCCTAGGTCTCATTCTCCAATTTCGGCACAAAATTATATTAATCTTGCAAATTTAGGTGAGGTTTTAGCAACTGCCATTATGAACTCAATTCATACCATTTTACTAATTGGAGGCTTCGTTGTTCTATTTTCAGTAATAATATCTATGCTGTCGCAAAGTCATATACTTTCTGGTTTGGCTAAAATTTTAGAGCCAATCTTCTATTTACTAAAAATTGACTCTAAGTTTTCTTCCGGCATTTTAACCGGTTTGATTGAACTTACTAATGGAGTAAAAATAATTTCTTCTATTCCAGTAAAAGCTATTTCCCAAAATATTATAATTACGAGTTTTTTACTTGGTTTTGGTGGAGTTTCTATTTTGCTACAAGTATTTAGTATTGTTTCAAAAGTGCATCTTTCTATAAAGCCATATATTATAGGAAAAGTTTTACACGGCATAATTGCAGCGCTTTATACATATTTGTTCCTGAATTTGGGATTGTTTTTTAATTTAGATGTTTTTTAAACAAATGTGAAACAGCGTGGGCACTCTTGCTTCGCAAGAGTATCCACGCTGTCTTGCCATAATAATCTATTTTAGGAATGCCTCATAAGTTCTATATGCTTCATATATATCGAATTTACTTGTTACCTCATATGGTGCATGCATCGATAATACAGGAATTCCGCAGTCTATTACATCAACTCCCTTATTTGCTAAAATATATGCAATGGTTCCGCCTCCACCTACATCTACTTTTCCTAGTTCAGATACTTGATATCTTATATCATTTTCCTCTAGCATTTTCCTTATTTCTGCAACGTATTCTGCATTTGCATCTGATGCACCAGATTTTCCGCGCGCTCCAGTATATTTATTTAATCCTACTCCTCTTCCTAGAAAAGCCGAATTATTTACTTCTGATACACTCGCATAAATTGGATCATATCCTGCATCTACATCTGCAGAAAGCATTCTTGAATTGCAAAATACTCTATCTAGCAAGTTTGGTCTGTTCTCTCCTGTTTTGTCTAGTAATTCTGCAATAAATGTATCAAACACATGTGATTCCATTCCAGTATTACCCATGCTTCCAATTTCTTCTTTATCTGATAAAATGCAGATTGCTGTTTTTCTAGGTTTTTCTACATTTAGTATTCCACGTAATGATGTGTATGAGCAAATTTTATCATCCTGTCCATAAGCTGCAACCATACTCATATCAAGGCCCATTGTTCTTGCTTTAAATGCTGGAACAATCTCAAGCTCTGCACTTAAAAGGTCAGCCTCTATAATACCATATTTTTCATTTAATAGTTTTAGGACATTATATTTTACCTTTTCCTTTGCGTCTTTATCATCTGCTGGAATGCTACCGACTAAAAGGTTTAGTGCCTCTCCTGAAATTCCTTCTTTAAGTTTTTTCTCCATTTGTTCCTGTGCTAGATGTGGAAGTAAGTCTGTTATAACAAATATCGGGTCTTCTTCCTTTTCTCCTATATTTACCGTAATTTTTTCCCCATTTGTTTTTACTATTACTCCGTGAATACTAAGTGGAATTGTAGTCCATTGATATTTTTTTATTCCACCATAATAATGTGTTTTTAAATATGCAAAGCCACTTTCTTCATATAGTGGGTTTGGTTTCAAATCTAGTCTTGGCGAATCAACATGTGCACCCACTATATTTAATCCACATTCTAATTTTTCTTCTCCAATTACTGCAATATACATACTTTTTCCGCGATTGCAATAATAAACCTTATCTCCAGGTTTCAGTTCCTGTTTTGAGGAGATATCCACAAAATTATTTTTTTCTAAAATTTCCTTAGTCTCTGCAACTATTTCTCTTTCTGTTTTACCATTATTTAAGAAATACATATATTCATCTGCAAATTTAAATATATTTTTTCTTTGTTCCTCGCTTAAATTCTCCCATCCTGTTTTTTTCTCATTAACTAAATTCTCCATAAATCTTCCTCTCTTTCGTAATTTTTTTAAATTATAACACTAAAAAAAATTAAAGACAATATTTATTCTTTCATAAAATTGGGAAAATATACTTTTTAGTGCTGAAACTTCTTAGAAGCAGACTTCTATCTTAAATAATTCCCCCAATAAAACTCTTCCTATGTATCGGGCAAGGTCCAAATTCACGAATAGCCTGTATATGACTTGCCGTTCCATACCCCTTATGCTTAGCAAAGCCATATTGCGGATATCTTTCATCATACTCTCTCATAATTCTGTCCCTTGTAACTTTTGCAATAATAGAAGCTGCAGCAATGCTGTAGCTTGTAGCATCTCCTTTTATAATTGATGTATACGGTATTCCGGAGTGTATTTATACCAGTTAATGCATCAACTAATATTTTCTCAGGCTTAGTTTCTAAGCTTTCAATAGCCATTGTTAGTGCTTTTTTTGTTGCATTTAAAATATTTATTTCATCTATTACTTTTTCGTCTACAATTCCCACTCCCCAAGCAATTGCCTCATTTATTATTTCATCATAAAGTTTTTCTCTTTTCTTTTCCGAGACTTTTTTTGAATCGTTTACACCTTCAATAAATGAATCCTTTTGCATAATTACTATGCCCACAACGACAGGACCAGCCAGTGGCCCACGCCCTGCTTCATCTATACCTGCTAACAATTTTGTATTTTGTAATAAATCTATTTCCTTTAGCTTATTCAGTCTTTGTCTCTCCTTGTCTGTCATCTGCTTTTTCTGTATCATTTGCTTTTTCTCCCTTTTCCATTTCTGACAGTTTAAATTTTCCATCATTTGATATAAATATTACTTCCTCTGTATTATAATTTACAATATAAAACTCGTCTTCTTTTAATTTGCTTTGAATTATTCCCTCGTCTTCAAGTATTTCCCTCGTCCATTTATAAAACTCTCCGTCTTCTTCTATTCCATATTCTGAATTTTCTATTTTTTCACCCTTTAATCCATTTTCCTTATTCACATGAAACTTCTCAAATTCAAGCCTCACTTTTGCTTGCACTTGTAGCATCTCCGTTTTTAAATCCTCGTTTGTGTTTTTTGCATATTCATCCTTCATAAAGTGTGTAGCCACAGCCACTAATGCTGCTATTATTATTACTACTAAAGTGTATTTGATAAAATTTTTCATGCTTTCCCCCTATTTCATTTCTGATAACTTATATTCTGTTTCTCCCTTTTTATATGTAACGTCGCCATTTGAATAATCTATTATATATTTTTCGCCATTTAGTTTTATTCCTTCAAGTCCTATGCTATCTAGAATTTCTTGACTATCAAACTCATAAAGTTTTTCTCCAACCTTAGTTCCAATATAATTATATGTTTCTGGATTATTATAAAACTCTACTCTCTCCATAATTATTTTTACCTTTGTTTGTATAAGTAGCATATTAGTAGCAATCTGCTGTTTTTGTGCCTCTTCTACAATATTGCTTGTTGCAACTGTTGCACCAGCTAATACTATCATAATCATTATAGTAATTACTAAAGCAATTAATGTAACGCCTTTATTATTTTTTAACATATCTTCTTCTCCTCCTTTGTTTTTTTACATTATACAGTTTTAATGAAATTTTTTCAATAGTTTTGCATTAATTTACATTCTCCAGCCGAAGCACTCTTTCTTGCAAAATGATACTACCCTTTGACTCATTTTTT
>CAMVIX010000057.1 GCA_947167695.1 uncultured Clostridiaceae bacterium | reverse complement strand
TTTGTGTTGGGTAAAGAATGTCAATAACTCTTTTATGTGTTCTCATTTCAAATTGCTCTCTTGAATCTTTGTGCTTGTGTGGAGAACGTAAAATAGTTACGATTTCTTTTTGTGTTGGAAGTGGAATTGGTCCTGAAACCTTAGCTCCTGTTCTTTTAGCAGTATCTACTATTTTTTCAGCAGACTGATCTAAAACGACATGATCATAAGCTTTAAGTCTAATTCTAATTTTTTCGCTTCCTGCAGTTTGTTTTGTTGTTGCCATAAATTTTCCCTCCTTAAATATAAATTTGTGACCTTTATGGCTATTGGCAAGTTTCTATCAACGCACCCTGGTGTTTCTTTTAACTCCTTTTAAAAACCTAAAGTTTAAATGCTTTTAATCTTTAGGATAAGTGCTTTTATAAAACTTATCCGCCTGGTCAAAGCCATGACATACTCCATGTGAGTTCCCTCCAACCTATGCAAGTTGTAGCCACATCACACTTCATCGCAAAATTCATGCTTAATTATTATACAACGTGATAGCATGAATGTCAACAGTTTTTAATTAAAAACTGTGAAAAAGTTGTAGGGACAAGGGGACGTTGTTTTTGTCCCAACGTTCCCTTGTCCCGATACATTATTTATTCTTATGTTTGGCTCTTTTTGCTAATATGAATAATCCATAAATTACTAGTGGCAAAAGTGCTAATACAGATACAATATAGCCTATTATTTGCCTTTTTTCTTGTCCAAGTGGTGGAGTAATAAATAAATTGTTTTGGGTAATACTGTAGTCATGTTCTTTATTATTTGCTGGGAATAATGCCTTTAAGTAAGATATTGCCTTTTTGCTGTCACCAATTGTTATTTCTTTTGCTTTTGTTATTGCCATTCTTCTACTAGTATTGGCTCCATTATCTCTATAGCTCATTATCTCTGAGTCAATCTGGAAATCTGTATTGTCCAGCATATTTAAGTCTCCACCTAATACTGTGGTTAATACTACCTTTAATTCTCTTGAGCCTCCTGGTGGCACATAAAAACTATTATTGTTTCCATTATTTTTTACTGTTGCAAAAATTGCTGTTTGATTTTTGTGTTTATTATATGTCTCTTCACTTATATATCCGTAGGTTTTTGTACTCCAATAAGTTAATTACTGCCCAATCATATGCTTTATTCGTCCAATTTCCTGTAATTAATTTTGTATTTTCATCAAATCCAAAAGCTTCTGGCAGAAATGTAATTACCTGTAAATAATGGCAAGCTAAACTAGACACATTCTCAATTTTTATTGAATATTCTACATCAACAACAGTTCCAAACAATAATTCATCATCTAGTTCAACTCTTATTGGTTCTATTTTCGATTCTTCTGAATTAATGTCTCTTGTTTGTGCAGATATCTGCATACCTTTTGAGGCTGTTACTCTCTCTCCAGTTATTGCCATTTCTAATTGTAAATCTAAAGCAGGTCTTGCAGTTAATCCAAGGTCACGGCCTGTATATTCCGCATCAACATGAATTATATCTCCATATACTGGTACTTGAATTTCATTGCCGTTTTCATCATAATCTGTTTCATAATGATCTATGTACGCATCATATTCGATTTTTCCTCCCCCTGACTCATGTATCTCATAATTTTTACCGCCATAAGCTATCATATAAGTTAAATTACTTAATTCCATAGCTTCTTCCTCATCATATTTATATTCGCTTTCTATTTGCTCAAATAATTTTGCCCTAGCTCCTGTATTATAATAAAATATGTCATTGAAATTGTCGTCAACTTCTTCTCTTCTTGTTAAGTCTTCTAGTCCTCTATCTATGGTTGCTGTTCTTTTGTATTCTTTTTCTACCGTAGTTGTTATTAAATCTTTTTTCAAGCTATCTGTAATTTCGCTTATAAACGCATCTGATTGCATTATTCTTGCATCATCAAATATTTGTTTAATATATGCGGATTCTTCTTCATCTTCTGGATCTAAGTAGATTGATCTAATACTGATTCCTTTATTTTTTAAATCTTGTATCTTCCCTCTAGTTGTTGATTTTATACCATTTAATTTTGATAAAATATCTGCATCAGTGTCATCACTATAGATTTTATCTTCTTCTTTATTGTCAGATGTTGGTACGCCATCTGATAATACAATTATATGTCTATTAGCATCTTTTCCATTGAAAACAAAGCTGCTTTCAGCTTTATTTAAAGCTCCAACAACATTTGTGTTTGTAACCCACCAGTCATTATCACGAATATAATCTAAGTGCTGTTTTAGAATTTCTCCATTATTTGTAAGACTTTGTGCTCTATAGCACTCTCCTGAAAAGAAAATTAATCCAATATAAATATTTTCTCCACTTGATAGTAGTGAATCTACTAATTTTTTTGTAGACTCAACAATTGCATTAATTCTCGGTATTTTCTCTCCATTTATCTCAACAGTACTATTTCTAACACTTCCTGAGCAATCAACCAATAGCATAATTTGCTCGCAACCTTTTCCGGCACCAATAATTTCTATTTCCTTAGTTGTTGTATACTCATAGTCTTGCCTATCTGGAGCTTTGGTTACTATATAATCATAGCCGTTGTATTTTAATACATTTCTTTTTCTCTCTTCAGTATTTGCATATGTATTTCCTACTAGTTTTCCATATATGAATTTTAATGAATAATTTCCCGGTGGTAGGTTTAATCTGTAGTCCCCATTAGCATTTGTTACTGTTTGATATCCTCCAGCTTGCACTATAACACCTTCTATAGGTAAATGTTCATTTGAAATATCTCCTACTAAGGTTCCTTTTTGTGCGGTATATTTCTTAAATGATTCACCCAATTCTTCATATACATTTCCACTTATTGCAGTATAATGTATTACTGTTTTGCTTGGCTTGCCTGAAGATGGAGGAGTTGTTGTGATTGGAACAATAGGATCATCTGGTGGCACATAAGTAGGTTTTTTTCCTGTGTCTACATTAAAATTATCTCTCATACTAGCATATACTGTAGGCATTTTTATATATAAAACGCCAAATAATATTATTAATATTATTAAATATTTAATAATTCTATTTTTCATATTAAAATCTCCTTTATATAATTATACCAAAAAAATATAATGTTTTGCAAGTTTTTAAGCAAAAAGCCGATTTTTCTTATAGAACAAAGGTGAGCCGATTTTTCCTATACAATAAGAAAGAAACGTGGGGCTAGTTAGCCACCACGCTTCTTTTCGACAAGCTCAAAATGAGCTGTATCGAAACGACCCCGTCCAGGGATTTCTTTGAAACCGTGTTTTACAAGGTATTGCCGAAATTCCTCTGTTAAGGAGACTTTTTCGACGGACACTTTTGATACCATGTCATTGGCATCTACCTGTGCCCAACGAAAGTAATAGGGGGACAGCTTCAGGTCTTGAAAAGTCATGTGGTTTTTCCTCCTTCAACAAATCATGCTATGCATGTTAAATTAATTATACGCTTTTTTTAATGTTATGTCAATTTTTCCATATTTCCATATACAGCAAAAAGACACCTTACTGGTGTCTTTTTATATACATTTATTATTCTGCTGATTCAGTTGTTTCTGTTTCAGGAGCTTCATAAGCTTCTAATATAGCTTTTTGAATCTTCTCTCTTGTTTCAGCATTAATTGGATGAGCTATATCCTTGAATTCTCCGTTTGGAGTTTTTCTGCTTGGCATAGCAATGAATAATCCATTTTGGCTTTCGATAACTTTGATATCATGAACTG
>CAMVIX010000056.1 GCA_947167695.1 uncultured Clostridiaceae bacterium | reverse complement strand
ACAGGTCCACGGTGTTGTTTGTGGCAAATCAGACATTGGGGACAGCTCCGTTTGGGGATATTTGTTACCATTTGGGACACATCTTATCTACTAGAGAATACTTTTTAGATAAGATGTGTCCCAAATGGTAACAAATGTCCCCAAACGGACCTGTCCCCAATGTCTCATTTTTGAATTTTTTGTGAAATCATTTGACAAATATTAAGATTCATTATATACTGTTTTCGTACAAAAAATATAGGAGAGGTAATATGAAAATAGCAAAAAAAGTATTTTTTATTGTACTAATGATATGGTTAAGCTTAGCTATTAAAGTAAGTGCACAAACTGCGACAGCTAAATTTATATTAGTATTGCGCGAGGGAGCTAGTACATCAACAGAGCCAATTGCAGAAGTGCAAAGTGATGAATCCGTAGAAATTATTGAGAAGACTGATAACTGGTATAAGGTAATATATGACGGCCAAACAGGATTTATTAGAGAAGACTTATTGGATGTACCAGAAGAACAAATTGAAAATAAAGAAGAAACGCAAGAAGACAATAAAGACGCTCAAGAGCAACAAGAAAACATCCAAACACAGGATGTGCAAAAACAACAAGAAACAAATACGACATTGGACCAAGAGTATATTGAATATAATGCAGAAGGTCAAAAGAACACAGAAACTAAAACAGCTCTTAAATCACAAGATGAAAAGCAAGTATCTATTGATATTGTAGGTAGAATAGTTCCTAGCTTGTCTGCAAGTAAGCTGGAGAAAATAAATGCAGGTACGAAAGTATCAGTTATAAAAGTATTAAATGCTTGGAGTTTAATAAGATACAACGAAAATAAGACTGCATGGATACCTTCAAAATTTTTAAAAGAAGTTGAAGAAGAAACTAGTGTACCAACTCCAGAATCGGAACCAGAACCAAGTACATGGATGGGATATATTAATGTAAATGAAGCAATAGTCAGAGCAGGTGCAAGCTTATCAGCAGATATAATTGCTGAAATATATAGAAATAATCAAGTTGAGGTAATTGGAGAAGAAGGAGAATGGTACAAAATACTATTCGAAGGACAAGAGGCATATATAGCAAAAAGACTTGTTTCTACCTCTGTAACATCTGAACAAGCAAGTAGAGGACAGACACTAAGAAGCAAGCAAGAAGAACAAACAGAATTGCTTGAACAAGATTTACAAGCAGCACAAGAACTAACTGCAAGTGTATATGAAAGCCAAATAGAAGATAGCACAAATAGTGAAAATATAATAAGCGAGGAAATTGAAACAGAACCTGTTGAAGAAGCTCAAGCAGAAGCAATACCGGTGCAAGAACAAGAAGTTGCCACGGTTGCACCTGCAAGTTCAAGAGGTGCAGAGGTAGCAGAAACTGCTAAACAGTATCTAGGATGTAGTTACGTATATGGTGGCTCTGGCCCAAGCAGTTTTGACTGTTCAGGTTTTACAATGTTCATATATTCTAAATTTGGTGTTTCGATGGGGCATGGTGCAACATATCAATCAAATGAAGGAACCTTTGTATCGAAAGAAAATTTACAGCCAGGAGATTTAGTAATATTCAGAGATTGGGATAATACAAGTATAGGACATTGCGGAATATACATTGGAGAAGGCAACTTTATACATGCTGCTAATCCAAATAGAGGCGTTGTTACAGATACATTAAATAGTGGGTACTACTATGAAAGATATGTTTCAGGCAGAAGAATAGTATAAATTAAATATTGGGGGCGATTTATATAAGGAGGTTATATTGAATAGACCTATATTAGTCGCTTGCCTTGGCGCAATAGCTGGAATAATTGGGGGATTGTACTTTAGAATAAGTACAATCCTTGTTTTTTCTATAGTTTTGTTTTGTATCTTAATGAATTTTAGACATGCCCACAAATTAAGGCCTGCCCCGAAATCCATCAGTAGACTTGCCTGCAAAATTTCAAGGTATTTAAAAATAGTATTCAAGTTTAATATAATTGTTTTATTCACTTGTACTATGTTTGTTTTCTTTTTCTATGTTAAATTTCAAAACAAAAAATATGAATCAATTACACCACGGAGAAACAAAAAAATTATCTGGAGAAATACAAAGTGATGCAAACGTAAATAAATACACATATAGCTACAAAATTAAAATAAAGGGTAATTCCTTTATTTTATATCTAAAAACGAAAAAAGGGGCAAAAGAATTCGAATACGGAGATGTTATAACATTTAATGGAAAATTCGAATTACCAGAAGAAACAAGAAATTATGGTGGGTTTAGTCAAAAGAACTATTATAAATCTAAAGGAATACACGGAATATTATATGCAGAAGATGCAAAGTTAGTAAGAAAAACTTTTAGTATAGGAAAGCTTGGAAGTATTATAAGAATTGCAATTAAAGAAAAAATAAAACAAAATGTTTCAGAAAATAATGCAAATTTATTATTGGGAATTTTAATAGGGGATAAAGATAATATAGAAGATGAAACAATAGAAGATTTCACAAAAAGTAGTTTAATACACATTTTATGCGTGTCACGGTGCTCATGTAGGATTTATTATATTATGGATACAAAGAGCTTTAAACATATTCCGGCAGAAAAATGAAATATATATTATCACTTATTTCAATCATTGCTTTGGTTTTTATAACAGGTTTTTCACCGTCTGTTACAAGAGCATGTATAATTGGAGCAATGACGATAATTGCGAAGCTCATACAAAAAAGATCAGATACGATAAATGCACTTTCAATCTCGCTTTTTATAATGTTAATATATAATCCGTTTATTTTGCTTGATGTAGGATTAATCTTATCATATGGGGGAACTATTGGAATACTCATATTTGCAAAACTAAGTGGAAAAGTAAAAAATTATTTTCTAAGAAATGTAGCTATTTCATTGTCTGCACAAGCTGTTTTAGCACCTATTACAGCGTATTTGTTTTGTACAATCCATCCAATGTTTTTCATTTCTGCAATAATTGCAACGCCATTATTTGAGATTATTATTTTCCTCGGATTTATTTTTCTAATTGCATTTCCACCAATTTGCTTAATAATAAAAATGCCATTAGAGCTATTTTTAAGCTTATTTCTAAAAACAGCTAAAATAACAGCACAATTACCTTTAGCTCAGACAAACGTGCCGAGACCATGCATTATACGGAATTATTTTGTATTATGTAATTATTTTTGTTATGAGCGTACCTAGAATAAAGGTTCAAAAGAAAAAAATCATAGCTATTTTATTATGCCTAATATTAATTTTACAGATAGGCAAAGTAATGCCAACTTCATTACATATTTATTTTGTAGATGTGGGACAAGGCGATTGTACTTTGATTGAAACGACTAACCATAAAACTATTATGATAGACAGTGGAGGCTTTGAAAACCTGGAAGAATATGATGTGGGAAAAAAAGTTTTAGTTCCTTATTTACTGGCAAGAGGAATAACAAAAATTGATTATATTATGATTTCGCACTTCCATGCAGACCATTGCAATCGGATTTATTGCTGTAATGAATGAAATAAAAGTTGGGAAGCTTTTAATGGCAAAACAGGAAACACATACAAAAGAGATAGAAACAATTGTAAACTTGGCAAAAGAAAAGAACATAAAAATTGTGAATGTAAAAGAAGAACAAAAAATAGAATTAGATAATTCTGTTTATATTGAAATATTATATATAGGCAAAGATACACAGAATTTAAACAATAATTCAATTATAGCAAGGTTAAAATATGGTGAGTTTAATATGCTTTTTACAGGTGATAGTGAAAAGGAAGAAGAAAGGGAATTTCTTAAAAAGTACGAAAATAAAAACATGTACGTAAATGTCCTAAAAGTGGGACACCACGGTTCCTCAACATCAAGTACACAAGAGTTTTTAGAAAAAATAAATCCTAAAATAGCATTAATAGGGGTAGGGAAGAA
>CAMVIX010000055.1 GCA_947167695.1 uncultured Clostridiaceae bacterium | reverse complement strand
GTCAAACAGATGTAGTATATACAGGAAAAGCAATAACAAGAGGAATAACAGTAAAGGATGGAACTAAGACATTAGTAAAGGGAACAGACTATACAGTAACATACAAAAACAATGTAAACGTTGGAAAGGCAAGTGTAATACTTACAGGAAAAGGAAAATACGCCGGCACAGTAACAAAGACATTTAATATAGTGGCGAAAAAGTAAAGTATTGGAGTGAGCCGTAGGCTCACTCCAATACTTTATCTTTTATAAAACCATATTCAATCATACTTTGAATAACATATTTCTGTCTTTGCCTTGCCAGATTAGGATTATTTGATAACGAATATATGCTTGGTGCATTTGGAATCCCAGCAAGCAATGTGGCTTCATCAAAAGTTAAATCCAAAGGAGCTTTATCAAAGTACCCGTGACTTGCTGCATTAATGCCATAGTATCCATCTCCAAAGTAAATAGTGTTCATATATAGCTCAAGAATTTGATCTTTAGAATATGTTTTTTCCATGTCAATTGCAGCAAATATTTCTGCAATTTTTCTTGTGAATTTTTGCTCCTGAGTAAAAAAAGTGTTTTTTGCTAGTTGCTGGGTTATTGTGCTTCCACCTTCATCGAAGCTTCCACTTGTTACATTCCTAAAAATAGCTCTACCAATAGAAATAAAATCAACTGCACCATGTGTTTCAAATCGGTGGTCTTCTATGGCAATTATTGCATCTTTAAAGTCGTTTGAAATTAGGTCTATGCCTAAATAATCAGACTTACTTCTTATTTTTTCCACTCGCTCTTGCATACTAGATTCTGAAAGAGCCGTTTTATACATATCATAACCTTTATACAAGAAAATACCAAAAACAATAGATCCAATTAGCAAAGCCAAAGCTAGTAAAACTAACACTACTTTAATTAATTTTTTCATAAACAAAAATCCTCCAAAAGCATTATACACTAAATAATAAAAAAACACAAAAACTATTGATAAAAAAAGCAATAAAATATATAATGTACTGGAAGTTATAAATTAGAGGTTAGAATATGGATGAAAATATTTTAATACCAAGCATTACAGATGAATCAGAAGCAAGATTTGAAAATTCATTAAGACCTAAAACCCTAGATGAATATATAGGGCAAGAAAAGGTAAAAGAAAATATGAAAATATATATAGAGGCTGCTAAAAAAAGAGGTGAGCCTCTTGACCATGTACTCTTATATGGACCACCAGGACTTGGAAAAACTACACTTTCTAATATAATTGCAACAGAGATGAACTCAAATATACGTATAACTTCTGGGCCTGCAATAGAAAAACCAGGTGATTTAGCTGCACTTTTAACAAACCTTTCAGAGAATGATATTTTATTTATAGATGAAATTCATAGACTTAATAGAAGTGTTGAAGAAATACTTTATCCAGCTTTAGAGGATTACAGCTTGGATATTATTATAGGCAAAGGTCCAAGTGCAAGATCTATAAGGCTAGACTTGCCAAAATTTACATTAATTGGTGCGACAACGAGAGCTGGTAGTTTATCTACTCCGCTTAGAGACAGATTTGGAATAATACACAGATTAGAATTATATACACCTCAAGAATTAAAAGTTATAGTGACTAGATCTGCAGATATTTTAGGAATAGCCATAGATGAAAAAGGTGCCCTAGAAATTGCAAGACGTTCAAGAGGAACACCAAGAATTGCAAACAGGCTATTAAAAAGAGTAAGAGACTATGCAGCCGTTTTAGGCGATGGAAATATTAATTTGGAGATTACAAGAGTAGCATTAGAGAAGCTTGAAATAGATGAACTAGGACTAGATAATGTAGATAGAAAATTACTAGAAACTATAATATTAAAATATGCAGGAAAGCCTGTGGGACTGGAAAATTTGGCTGCAACAATTGGAGAAGAAACAGAAACAATAGAAGATGTATATGAACCATACTTAATGCAAATAGGATTCTTAGCTAGAACACCAAGAGGCAGAGTTGCAACCCCAAATGCTTATGCACATTTAGGATATGAATATAAAGGATAGAAACATGAAAAAAATAAATGAATCAGAAATTTTTAAACTGTTATTTATATTATTGGCGATAACATTTGCTGTGCCGTCTATAGCTTTTATGATACATAATAAAACTGTGCTTAATTTTACAGGAGATTTAGAGTTTCGCTTCTTACTTACAAAAAATGTTAGCAGAGGATTGCAAGCAATAGTTTATTTTGCAATTGTTGCATTAATGGTAATAGTATATTACTTTATAATAAAAAAGAGAAACGTTATTTTTAAAAATATAAAACAGATACTCATATTTGTGTCAATTATTACTTTGGTATTTGTATTGGTATTGCCTTTTTCAAGCTCAGATGTTTTTTATTATATGGGAATAGGTAGGCTTTCATCACAATACCATCAAAATCCATATTACGAAAGTATAAAAGGATATATAGATAGCAATAACGTAAATTTAGAAAATGATACTTTAATGCGGCAAAGCATATATAAATTTTTGGTCTAATACAACAAGTGTATATGGCGCTGTATGGTCACTAATATGTTCATTTATAGGTTTAATATCATTTGGAAATTTAGAATGGGGACTATTTTGCTTTAAAATTTTGAATTTATTTATTCATCTTGGAAATACATATTTACTATATAAAATATCAGGGAAAAAGATTTATGCTATTTTGTATGGATTAAATCCATTTGTTTTAATAGAAGGAATTGCAAATGTTCATAACGATATTTATATGGTATTTTTTATATTACTTGCATTATTTGAACTGCTAAAAAGAAAAAGACTTATACCAAGCCTTATATTTTTAGGGCTTGCAACAGATATAAAATATTATGCAATACTTCTATTGCCACTTATAGTAATATATTACTTCAAAGATAAAGACTTGAAAACAAGAATAATAAAATGCATAGAATACGGCGTACTTTTTTTAATTGTTGTATTAATACCGTATCTAATATATGTCAAAGATATGTCCGTATTTATGGGACTGGTAAGTCAAAGAGATAGGATATCTAAGGGCCTTTACTTATTAATTTTAGTGACTATAAAAAATGAAAATATAATTAACATTTTGAAAAACACCTCGCTAATTGTATTTATAGGAGCGTATTTTTGCACTAATGTTAAATTGCTTGCAAACAAGAAAATATGCTTTAGAAAAGAAATGCAAAAGATATTTTTGTATATGTTAGTTTTTCTTTTCGTACTAATTACAAATTTTCAACCGTGGTATTTTATAGTATTAAGTGCGTTTATGATTTGGCAAAGAGCACAAAATATTAAATTGATAATTCAAATTCAGATATTACTACTTTTTACCAATATGGTGTTTTTGATATATTCTGAAAAATATATATATGGACAATATTTCTTTGTAAGTTTGGTCATAGGAGTTGTACTTTGTGCAATTTACAACAGCAAGTTTTTAAAAAGGCAAAGATTAAAAGTAAAAAAAATATTGAAAGGACAAATAGAATGAAACTATTATTACATACATGTTGTGCACCATGTAGCGTATATTGCATAGATACATTACGAAATGATGGAATAGAGCCTGTAGTGTATTGGTATAATCCAAACATTCATCCTTATACAGAATACAAGGCAAGACGTGATTGTTTAAAAGAATATGCTAAATTAATTGGTGTACAAGCCATTTTTGAAGAAGAATATGGTTTAGACGAATTTTGCAAAGAAGCTGTAAAAGACATAAATGCAAGATGCGTTAATTATTGCTATCCAGTAAGAATGAGAAAAACATTTGAATATGCAAAACAAAATGGGTATGATGCAGTATCTACAACTTTGCTTTATAGCATTTACCAAAAACATAACTATATAAAAAAATTATGTGAGGATTTAAGTGAAGAATATGGAATAGATTTTTTATATAGAGACTTTAGAGTAGGCTTTTGGGAAGGACATAATAAAGCAAAGGAAATAGGCTTGTACATGCAAAAGTATTGTGGCTGCGTATTTTCAGAGGAA
>CAMVIX010000054.1 GCA_947167695.1 uncultured Clostridiaceae bacterium | reverse complement strand
CCTTGGTTTATGAAAAATACAAGATTAGTTGTTTTAGGTGGAAAGCTACGATTTAGCTATAAACAGAAATGGGCAGATTATTTTGCAAAATTTATAAATGCCTACAAAAATGAAGGCTTTAATATTAATTATATAACAGTTCAAAATGAACCAAATGCTATTCAATCTTGGGAATCTTGCCTATATGATGCAAAACACGAAGCAAATTTTGCAATAAATTATCTTAATCCGACTTTTAAAAAAAATAATATAAACACAAAAATTCTTATTTGGGATCATAACAAAGATAAAATATATACAAGAGCAAAAGAAGAACTTTCTATAGAAGGTGCAGATGAAGCAATTTCTGGTGTTGCTTTTCATTATTACTCAGGAGACCATTTTGAAAACTTAAAATTGTTTCGTGATATGTATCCTGATAAATTGCTAATTCACAGCGAATGTTGTACAGGATATTCTAATTTTAAACAATGTGACGAAATTCCTAATGGTGAGCTTTATGGGCATGAAATATGTGGAGACTTAAATTCAGGTGTAAATGGATTTATAGATTGGAATATTATGCTTGACCACGAAGGTGGCCCAAATCATAAACAAAATTTCTGCAATAGTCCTTGTATGCTAAATGAAGATTCTTCTGACTATATTAAAAATTTAACATATTATTACATTGGTCATTTTAGCAAATTTATTAAAGTTGGTGCAGAAAGAATTGCATACAGCAAATATACAGACAAACTTGAAATATGTAGTTTTAAAAATCCTGATAATTCGATTGCTGTCGTTATTATGAATAAATTCGATTGGGATATAGATTATAATCTATGCATTAATGAGAAGTTAATTCATGATACAATGGGAAGTCATTCAATTGTGAGTTTAGTTATAAGCTGATTTTGCTTTACATAATTTGACTTTTTGTTAAAAATTTGGTAAAATGTTTATAGTAACTAAATTGTTCTTTGCTTTAAAATAAGGAGAAGATATATGAATACAAAAATGAGTTTTAAAGATTTTAGCGAAAAGTTTGACATAGAAGGCATTATCTCTGTCACACATGCTTATGCATACGGAAGTTATATGGTAACAATAAAAGGTATTTCTGATGAATTTCACCTAACAGAAAGTGCTGTAAAGAATTGTATCAAATATGCAATTATTCATTGTATCGTTTCATATCAAACAGCATTAGTAATCAAGCAAAAAGCTCATTGTAAACAAGCAAACCACATAAAAAGCAACTCGAATCAGACACCATCAGATAAATATTATGACAGAATTCTTGAGCAACGGTTAGAGTTTGTCAGCAAAATAAGAGACGATGAAATTTTAGAAATAATTACATATTTTCTAGCTAGCATAAATAACTTGTCAATCAATGAGATAACAGAAACTATCGGATATTCTGAGAAAGAATTAAAAGTGCTGTTAAAAAATGCTATTAATTATAAACTTGTCGACGCCGAAGTAGCTGCTAAAATAGGGTGCACCTCTTTTATGCAGGCAGCTTAAATTCATAAATGTACAATTTTCCTTATATCCCAATCAATATATATAGATTTGGGAGTCATTATTAAAAAACTGGATTTCTTAAAAATCAAAAAGAAATCCAGTTTTTAAATCTTACTTCTCAAACAAAACCACTTTATCCTTCTTCAATGACTTCTTCACATCTATTACTCTTTGATTTGAAGAACCTTTCCATTTTAGAGTTGGATTGTGTAATTCATCTACATATTGTCCATCTACCAAAACATCAACATAATTTAGTACTGGTTTATCTTTTAAATATTTTTCAAAAGTAAATCCTGACCATACCCATAATGTTTTGTTTGGAAATTTTTCCTTAAATGCTTTTGCTAGTTTTGTAGTTCCTTCAATATTTTTTGGATGCATTGGCTCTCCTCCAAGTATTGAAAGGCCTTCAACATATTCTTTGTCACAAGCATTTAATACTTTTTCTATTGTCTCGTCTGTGAATTCTTCTCCACCATCAAATCCCCAAGTCTCTTGATTAAAACAATTTTTACAATGAAATTCACATCCTTGCATAAATATAGAAACTCTAACTCCTGGTCCATTTGCTATATCCATTTTTCTAATTTTATTATATCTCATTTAAGTCATCTCCTCTATTGGTTGTTTTTTCCGTTGGTAAAGAATCGGGAATTTGACTAGGCAAATTTCATTTTAAAGGCAAGGGCGCATATGTGTTATATGTAACCGCGTTTTAAATGAAATTTAACGACGTCAAAAACCGATTATTTGCCAACAAACCTTACAAATCTTTATTATCTATATGCAAAACTCTCTCCTTAATTTCTTGTGTTCTTCCTTTATTCCAGAAATTGCTTCCGATGTAACCACATGTTCTTCTTGCTACATTTAATGTGTTGTGGTCTCTGTTTCCGCAATTTGGGCAGTACCATTCTAAGTTTTCGTCTATTAAGATTTCTCCATCAAATCCACATTTTTGGCAATAATCTGATTTAGTATTCATTTCTGCATACATTATATTGTCATATATAAATTTGATTAATTGAATTACAACTTCTAAGTTATTTTGTAGGTTTGGAGTTTCTACATAAGATATAGCTCCACCTGGGCTTAATCTTTGGAACTCACTTTCTATTTTTAGTTTTTCAAATGCATCTATCTCTTCAAATACAGGAATGTGATATGAGTTTGTTATATATCCTCTGTCTGTGATTCCCTTTATTTTTCCGAATCTCTTTTGTAAGCATTTTGCAAATTTGTATGTTGTAGATTCTATTGGTGTTCCATAAACACTGTAATCTATATCTTCTGCTTCTTTCCATTCTTTGCATTTATCATTCATTCTTTGCATTACTTTTAATCCGAATTCTTTACCTTTTCCATCATCTGTATGGCTGTGTCCTGTCATAAATTTAACACATTCATAAAGTCCTGCATATCCTAAAGAAATTGTTGAATATCCACCATGTAGTAAATCATGTATGCTTTCTCCTTTATCAAGTCTTGCTAATGCTCCATGTTGCCAAAGAATTGGTGCTACATCACTTGTAGCTTTTGCAAGTCTTTCGTGTCTTGCTTGTAGAGCTCTGTGGCAAAGTTCAAGTCTTTCATCAAATATTTTCCAGAATAATTCAAAATCTTTATCTGAAGATAATGCAACATCTACTAAGTTAATTGTAACAACACCTTGGTTGAATCTTCCGTAGTATTTTCCTTTTCCTTCTACATAGTTCTTAGCTTTTGCAACATTTCCTCTACTAATGCTTCTATCTGGAGTTAAGAATGAACGACATCCCATACAAGGGTAACATTCTCCTTCTCCATATTCATTTTTCTTTAATTGTTTCATAACTTTTTCTGAGATATAGTCTGGAACCATTCTCTTTGCTGTACATTTTGCAGCAAGTTCTGTTAAATACCAATATTTGCTGTTTTCATGCATGTTGTCTTCTTCTAATACATATAGAAGTTTTGGGAATGCAGGTGTTATATAAACACCTTTTTCATTTTTCATTCCAAGAATTCTTTGTTTTAGGAATTCTTCTATAATCATAGCAAGTTCTTCTTTATATTCTTCTGTTTCTCCTAAATAGAAACATACACTTAAAAATGGTGCTTGTCCATTAGTTGTTGTCATAGAATTTATTTGATATTGGAAAGTTTGAACTCCATCTTCGATTTCTTTCTTTAAATCTTGTTTCGCAAAATTTTTAACTTGATCTTTTGGAAGTCCTCTTTCTTCATATTTTTTTACATATTTATTATAACTGTCTCTTACAAATGGAGCTAAATGTGTCATTGTAACTGTTGCACCACCATATTGGCTTGATGTAGCAGCTGTAATTATTTGTGTAGCAATTGTCATAGCTGTTAAAAATTTATGAGGTTTTTCAATTAAAACACCATTTATGTTTGTTCCATTTTGAAGCATATCATCTAAATTTATTAAATCACAGTTGTGTAAAGCATTTTGTGCAAAATAGTCTGCATCGTGGAAGTGGATTATTCCTTCATCATGAGCTTTTACAATATCTTCTGGAAGTAAAAATCTTCTTGTTATATCTGTACTTGTTATTCCTGCTAAATAGTCTCTTTG
>CAMVIX010000053.1 GCA_947167695.1 uncultured Clostridiaceae bacterium | reverse complement strand
ATCAAGCACCACCATTAATTTTTAGAGAGCCAACATTAACTAGAACAATATATGGGAGTGGAGAGCAAATCCCAGAATCGCCATATAAGATAACTTGTAAAGATTAGAGGAGAAACAGAGATAGGCAAAGTTATAAAACAGTAATTGAAGAAGTTATAAAAATACTAAAATCAAAGAGAAAACTTGATGAGTACAGTAGATATGAGATGTGTAATAACCTATATACATTATTATTACAATACTTTGATAGCCCAAATAGAGATGATAAAAATAAACAAGAAATAGAATTAAGTGCGTGTAGATACGCTATAACAACCCTAATTCCAATAGTAGAAGATAGGGTTTATTCTAGTGAAGAATATATGCCAAAATATTATGAATTATGGCAAAAAGCTTATGCTTTTGCTGGAAGAAGGTCTTTAGAACATTTTATTGACTATATGGAAATGGAGATGCCAGTTCCAAGTAGAGTTTTAGCCAATAGAAGAAATGTTTTGAGACCTTTTGTATTTTATTTAAATAAAAGTGCATTTGATTCTAAATTGCAATATATTGAAGCATCGTTTCCCCCAGGGTATGGAAAAAGCTATACTCTAAATATGTTTAGTGCATGGATTTTTGGATTGGATATAAATAACAGTATTTTAAGATGGTCTTATTCACAAGAATTAGTTTTAGGATTTAGTAGAGCTATTCAAAATATAATAAAAAATCCAAGGTTTTCTGATATATTTCCATTATTCAAGCAATTTGGAGATAAACCTTTTGAAAAGGAAAAAGAATCTGATTGGATTTTAAAAAATAGTGGTTCACAAAAATCTCATATAGCAAGAACAAGAGATGGTTCATCAACGGGAGAAAGAGCAAACAAAGCACTTATATTTGATGATATGACAAAAGGTGAGGAAGAAGCTACTAATAGTGATATTCATAATCACATATATACAAAGTGGAATACAGAATGGTTTAACCGTAGAACAGATCCATCTGTTACATATATTTTTGTTGGAACTATGTGGTCTCCAGAAGATATCTTAAATAGAACAATGGCAGATATAGAAGCAACACATGAAATGCGACCAAGTAAAATAAAAGGTTTCGAAAAATATGTAATGGAAGCAACTGATGGTTATGCAGTATTTATAAAAGTTCCATTATTAGATGAAAATGATAATAGTACTTGTGAAGTAGTAATGACAACAGAAGAAGCAAGAAGAATGAGAGATACTTCAGATCCATTTTCATTTAGTTGTGTATATCAACAAGAGCCTATAGCTCCTACAGGGTTAGAATTTGCAGATGAGAATTTACAGCATTATGAAGAATTGCCTAAAAAAGAAAATGGAGAAGATGCTTGTTTGCCGTATTCTTTTGCAGTATTAGATCCTGCTAGAAGAGGAAAGGATAATGTCTCTATGCCAATATTTAGAGCTGACGGGGAGAAGTATTATTTTGTAGATTGTTTATTTCAGAAAAAAGCTATGAATGAGTTATATGATGGTATTGTAAGCAAGATAATAGAACATAGTGTAACTAAATTTGTAGTAGAAAATAATACAGATACATCATTAAAAGCTTTGTTGGAAGAAAAATTAAGAGCAAAAGAATATTTTTTATGCGAAATTACAGAAAAATATAACACTGTAAAAAAAGAAGATAGAATAAGAGATGCAAGATGGGATATAAAAAGATTAGTTATGTTTAAAGATAAGAAAATATACAAGCCTAATACAGATTATGGAAGATTTATGAAGAACTTTACCACATACAGCTTCGATTATCCTAATAAGCACGATGATGCTCCAGATAGTATGGCGTTATTTAGAACAGAAATAATTTTAGATAGAGGAAGACCAAATAAACCTAAGCCAGTAAACAGGACGAGATTAGGAATATAGGAGGACAATAGGAAGAAAAAAAAGTTATGTTGGAAATGTAAACATTGGCAGGAATGCTTTAAATATAGATATGGAAATTTTGAAAAAGAATGGATGAAAGAAATAACGAAAGAAAAAGATGAATGGGGACAATGGGTTATTTATGTTTGGAAATGCAGCAATTTTGAATATGAACACCCTGATACCCCTAAAGTAATGTTATGTCAACACGATTTGGAGAATAGTGAGGAAGATGATATAATATAGGGAGTAGAGAACTATTTTATGATAGTGGGAAATAGATACATTTAAAAAATCGTGGAGGGAATGAAGTATCTAAAACTAATTCACTCCAACAAATCTGATAAGGAATGGTATCTACCGTTCCTTGTTAGAGGTATATGGAGGGAATAGTAGGTCAGAAAACGTAGAAAATGATGTAACAACTGCTCAAAGACTTACTGATAGTCCAACAGTAGTTACGCCAATAATAGACAATCAAAAAGTGTTTTTTGGAAGAAGAGTTTTAACACATTCAATAAAGAAAGAAGAATTAACAGCTGAAAAAATAAGACAAATATTACCACAAGTGTTAAGAGAACATGAAAAGAACGCAAATGAGATTGATTATTTGTATAATTATTATAAAGGTAAACAACCAATTTTGCAGAAGCAAAAGAAAGTTAGACCAGAAATAAACAATCAAGTATTAGAAAATCATGCTTTTGAAATTGTCGAATTTAAAAAAGCTTATGTATATGGGGAACCTGTTCAGTATGTACAAAAAGGCGAAAAAGGTAATGATAAAGTAAATCCAGAGATATCTGAACTTAATAAATTTATGGAGAGTGAAGATAAATCAAGTAGAGATAAAGAATTAGCAGAATGGCAATATATTTGTGGTACAGCTTATAGATGGGCAGATATTGATAAAGATGAAGATGAGGATGATGCTCCATTTGAAATAAGAACGCCAGATCCTAGAAGAACATTTGTAGTTTATAATTCGGGAATAAAAGGTGAACAGTTATTTAGTGGTTATTATAGTTATTTTAGTGAAAATGTACAAACTGAAAATGGAGTAGAATTTATAAGTAAATATAGAATAATAACTATATATACAGATAGCTTTATGTGTGAATTTAAAGAAAGTTTCGGAAATTTTGAATTATTAGATATGCAAATGCCAATAAATGATACTCAAACAGTAATAGTACAAGAATATCCATTGTCAATAAAAGGACATAGAATTATAGAATACCCATTAAATCAAGCAAGATTAGGTTTGATTGAATTAGTAATAACGGGATTAAATGCATTAAATAGAATAAAATCTGATGACTTAGATGGAATAGACCAATTTGTACAAAGCTTATTAGTATTTATAAATCAAGAAGTGGATTTAGATACATTTAAAGCGTTAGTAGAAGCGGGAGCAATTGAGGTAACCTCGAATGATCCTAGTAAACCTGCAGATGTTAAATTGCTTACATCACAATTGTTACATAGTGAAACAAAAATTGTTACAGATGACTTGTACAACAATATTCTTACAATTTGTGGAGTACCAAGGTTAAATGATAAACCTTCTGGTGGAGACACAGGACAAGCACGTTTATTAGGTGAAGGATGGACAATGGCAGATGAAAGAGCTAAACAAGATGAACTTTCTTTTAAAAAATCAGAAAGACAATTTTTGAAATTAATTTTAAAAATATGTAAATATAAAGAAGCTATAAAAAATTTAAAAATTAGTGATATTGATATTAAATTTACAAGAAATAAATCAGACAACTTGTTAGTAAAAACGCAAGGATTAATGAATATGATGCAATCACAAGTGCCACCAGATGTTGCATTTACAATTTGTGGATTATTCTCTGATCCAAACGAAGTTTATAGCAAGGCAAGAAAATACTTTGGAGAAGATTTTTGGAAAACTGAAAAAAATGACGAAGGAAATGGAAGATTAAAGACAGATATCCCTCAAAAAGGTTTAATAGGTCAAAGAAAAGAGAATCCAAGTATTAATAAAAACAATCCTGCTAGTGGGGAAAATAACTAGCCACACAAATTACGTTGACGAACGGTAAAAACGGTAGTGTGAGAGAAGGAGTAGAATTAGGAACGAAGAAGAGTTAAATCAAATTTTAACAAATGGTGAATTAGATGAAGCTGGAAAAGCTGAAGCTATAAAAGCCATGGTTGGTAAAAATTTTGTACCAACTACAAAATATAATGCGGAAAAAGCAAATACAAAAACACAACAAGAAGCTTTAAATGCATTAAAAGCAGAATATGATGCTTTCAAAGAAAGCAAAATGACTGACGATGAAAAAGTAAAAGAACAAGCTAAAAAGATGCAAGAACAATATCAAAAAGCTAACTTGACTATTAGTAAAATGTATGCAGAAAATACTTTTGCAAAAGCAGGAA
>CAMVIX010000052.1 GCA_947167695.1 uncultured Clostridiaceae bacterium | reverse complement strand
CTAACTTAATTTCCCGTCTACGCACCCTTTACACCCAATAAATCCGGATAACGCTTGCTCCCTACGTATTACCGCGGCTGCTGGCACGTAGTTAGCCGGAGCTTCCTCCTTAGGTACTGTCTTTTATCTTCCCTAACGACAATAGTTTACAATCCGAAAACCTTCGTCCTATACGCGGCGTCACTGCGTCAGAGTTTCCTCCATTGCGCAATATTCCCGACTGCTGCCTCCCGTAGGAGTCTGGGCCGTATCTCAGTCCCAATGTGGCCGTTTAACCTCTCAGTCCGGCTACTGATCGTTGCCTTGGTAGGCCATTGCCCCACCAACTAGCTAATCAGACGCAAGTCCATCTATCAGCGGATTTCTCCTTTCCTCACTGTATCATGTGATACCGTGAGCATATGCGGTATTAGCAATGATTTCTCACTGTTATTCCCCTCTGATAGGCAGGTTGCTCACGCGTTACTCACCAGTCCGCCACTAAAGCCATTGTTATAAATCTTCATCAAGTCCCTTTGAACAAGTTCTCCGTTCTTATCAAAATCAGTATAACGACTTCCGTTCGACTTGCATGTCTTATGTGCGCCGCCAGCGTTTATCCTGAGCCAGGATCAAACTCTCTTGTTAATTGCTTCAGATAAACTTCGTTCTGCCGTGTCAGATTTCGTCGAAATTATTTCGATGTACAAACGTACTATCTCAATAATTTCTCCTCATCTTCCTTGCATAACTCGTTTCTCTTCGCACTTTACTTTTCTCTATTTTAAATCGTTTCCGATTAAAATCCAGATTTTGAGTTCTTAGCTCATAAACTTTTCAAAAAATTACTTTTGGTACGTATTCTATTGCTAGAACACTTACCGCTTGGTCTCTTAAAGGATTTTATTGTTTACTTTTCAATGTGCTTTTTTAATAGCCCTGTTTTCCACAGGGTGATTATGATTATACTACCTAAAAATTCAAAAGTCAACACTTTTTTTAAATATTTTTCAAAAATTTTTTTAGCCACAAAAATAGTAATATTATTGCTTGTTATAGTATTCATTTTTGCTTAAAATATTACTAAATTTATAATAATTTATGTGTATATTTTTATAAAAGTGAATGTCTTTTGCTCGGTACTTTTTTATGATAACATAAAGTCTTTACAAAAGTCAATACTTTTTTATAATTTTTTTTAAGAAATTTCTACCAATATAATATCATCACCAATACACTTAATATTTTGCCATGGAATCACTATATCATTTGCATTTGAAAACATGTTCAGTAATTTGTTATCTCCAGGCACAATTATAGATGTAATTGTGCCACTCTCTAAATCTGCTGTTACATCTTGCACAAACCCCATTCTCTTTCCGTCTTTTATATTTATAACTTCCTTATGCCTGAAATCTAAGCCTTTTTTTGACATATCTACCACCTACTTATATATGTATATTCTTTTTGCAATAAAATATGAGGCAAGAATTGTGTTCTTGCCTCGGGTTATGTTTCTAGGGTAGTGTGTCTACAAAATGTTCTTATACAAATGTATCTGTATGGAACGCGCTATACAAAAAGAACGTCCCCTTGTCCCAATTACCTATTCCATTATGTAGTAACTTGTTCTGATTCTATTTGAATTACTTCTTCGTCTATTTCTCCTTTTACATTTTTCATTCTAATAGCATTTATTATTACAATAACTAAACTTACAATTACGTACCAGTAAAATGTAATGCCTCTATTTAGAAGCATTGCTCCGCTTAATAATTTCTCACCAAAAGCCACTCCGAATATTCCAAGAAATACGCTTTCACTTATTCCTATTGCCCCTGGCAAAGGTAATCCTGAAACGGTTGTATATAAAACAGCTTGCATTGTAAATATCTGAAATATGTTATGCGAATTTAGTCCAAATGCCTTATATACGCAAAATGGTATTGAATAATATACGCAAATTTGTACAAATACTCTTAAAATAGCTTTTATAAATTCAAGCTTATGTGATTTAATATAGACTGCACTCTGATTGTATTTTGCTAAACCTTCTTCTATTTTTTTTCGTTTTAATTCAAGTTTTTTTACTCTAAATAGTTTAAGAATTTTAATAAAGGAATTTATTACTCCTTTAGTTAATCTTTTTGAGAAAATGCATATAAGCATAAGAGCAAGTGCCACAGAGTTAATTAATACTCCTATCAAAAATAGCCATATAAGGCCACCTTGTAATATGCCAGGATTTATAATGGCACATATTATTCCAAGTGATATTGTGCTTATTTGAAATCCGCATAGTTGCATAAGTAATGCCATTGTAGCATGTGGTCCTGAAATATTCTCTTTAGTCATATAATATATTTCTACAGGCTGGCCACCACTTGCTGCTGGTGTTATGGCACTAAAGAAAAAACCTATCCATGTAAATTTTAGCGCGTTTAGTAAGGATATTTTTTCTCCAAAGTTTTTTAAAATGCTACGTACATTATGTGCTTCTATTAGATAGTATACTAACATTAGTCCAATTCCTAATAAAATAAAGAATGGATTTGCAGATCTTACAATATTAAATAATTCTCCGATGTCTTGGTCTTTAAATAATAAAAAAAATGTAAGTATAATTAATCCTATAAACAAAATAAGATTTCTTATCATTCTTAGATTTGCCTTTTTTCTCATATTTCCTCCGTGCTTTATTATGTTTTTTACTCTTTTTATTTTAATATATTTTACATTTTTTTTCAATACTTTAAAAACAAATGTGAGACAGTTGGGATAGCCTTCGCCTTTGGCGAAGGCATATCCCAACTGTCTCACACTTTAGCCTCAAGTGTGATTTTTATATAATTACACTCATTGATACATTTTTCTAATTCTATCTATTGCACTTTTTTCTAGGCGAGATACTTGCGCTTGAGATATGCCTATTTCTTCTGCAACCTCCATTTGTGTTCTTCCGTCAAAAAATCTTTTTGTTATTATCATTTTCTCTCTTGGATTTAACTTTTTCATTGCTTCCGAAATTGTTAGATTTTCTGCCCAGCCGTCCTCTGTATTTTTTGTGTCACTTATTTGGTCCATAATATATATGCTGTCACTGCCATCATTATATACCGGTTCTTGCAAAGATACTGGTGACTGTATTGCATCTAAGCTAAATGCAACATCTTCCTTTTCAACTTCTAGTGCTTTTGCTATTTCATCTATTGTAGGTTCTTTTTGATTTTCTTTAATCGCCTTTTCTCTATATTGTATAACTTTATATGCTAAATCTCGTACCGATCTACTTACTCTAACCATATTATTGTCTCTTAAGTACCTGCGTATTTCTCCTATTATCATTGGAACTGCATATGTTGAAAATTGTACATTCAAAGTAGTGTCAAAATTATCTATTGCTTTTATTAGCCCCACACATCCTACTTGGAATAAATCGTCTACATTTTCACCTCTACCGCCAAATCTTTGAATAACACTTAATACAAGCCTTAAATTTCCGTGAAATGAATTTATCTCGTGCTTTACGGTCTCCCTGTTTTATCTTGACAAAAAGTTCGTTTTTTTCTTCACTTGTAAGCACAGGCAATTTTGAAGTGTTAACTCCACAAATTTCCACCTTGCTTATCAAAATAAGAACCTCCTTTTTTATTTAGATTTATTTTCATTATTTCCAAATGAAGGAATTTTATTCCCCACATTGTTTATGTTAATATTTTACTGGCAGTAAATTTTTTGCATTCATTTAAATGAATGTTCAATTTATTAAAATGTAACATGCTAGAATAATATAAAAGGAGTTTTTTATGTATTTTAGGAGATTAAAAGAATTAAGAGAGGATGCAGATGCAAAGCAACTTGTAATAGCAAAGCTTTTAAAAATCACAAGACAGCAATACAGTCTTTATGAAACTGGTAAACGCACCATTCCTGTTAATTATGTTAAAATATTAGCGAAATACTATAATACTTCTTGTGACTATATATTAGAAGAAACAAATGAAATTAAGCCATATAAAAAATCGAGTTAAGAAAATGTATGACATGGGGGCAGCTTTCGTCTTTGGCGAAAGTATGTCCCCATTTTTTGCTGAATTTTCAAACGAAAGCCATTTTTACTATATAAGTAAAATACACGAAAATCTATTGAAAAGTTTGACAAAAAGTAGTATACTATATTAGTACCTTATATGGGGGTGTAATGGTTTCGACAGGAAGCTAGAAATATTAGAAGCGAGTGGTGGTAGCTTTTCGGTCCACCTTAAAAAGGAAAGCAAAAAAATAAACGCTGATAATAGAGAATTAGCATACGCTGCCTAGTTGTGGCGTCGTCTTATCTAGAGTCCCTACGCTTTAGAATAGGGCGCAAATTATGTAGGAAACGAAACTATTTCTTTCCTTGGAAATAGTGGGTATTTAGAGGATACCAAAAACTTTTTCTTGTTTGTTTAAAAAGTTTGAGGGAATTTTTAGAACGAACTGCACTCGGAGAAGCTGATATGGAAGGTTTTTTGGACAGGAGTTCGACTCTCCTCACCTCCACCA
>CAMVIX010000051.1 GCA_947167695.1 uncultured Clostridiaceae bacterium | reverse complement strand
TCTTTGTCAATATCTGATAAATATTGTTGCAACTCTACTAATAAATCTTTTATTTCTTCATCATAATTTGGACTATATTCAATTATCATTATAATAACTCCTTTAAATTTCATTTATTAATTTAAATATGTAATAATCATTTTTAGATTAATGTTGATATATCAACATTTTATAGGGTGTTTTTATAAATACCCCTTACCCACTGAATCCTTGTACTTGGCAACTTTTCTTTTTTATCTTCCATTGCTTACTCCCTCCAATATAATTTGTTTTGAATTATCCTATTACTTTTGGAATAAAATCATCAAATATATTACTCATAATAATTGGAATATTATGTAAAAAAACATTCATTTGATTTTCATTAGATTCTTTGGCATCTTTTCCTGTTTCATCATCCGGAAAATCAGATATACCTTTTATAATAACACATTCTATATTATTTGATTTACATACATAAGCAATTGCAGCTGATTCAGTATCTGCAATTGTAATACCATTATTTTTTATTTCTAAATAATCTTTCCACATAACAACTGCTTTATCTGCAGTACCAATAATACCAGTATTAAACTCAAAATTATACTTTGACAAATCCAGTTCAACATTAAATCGTTCTTTTATTAATGGCTCAATTTCTTTCACAGTACAATCATATTGTACTGCTTTATTTGGCATAAATATATCTAAATTTTTGTATTTATTATCTATACCTGCACATGTTCCCGCAACAACTATTTTCTTTAAATTAAATCTATCTATCATATATTGACTTGCAGCTGCTGATATTACTTTTCTGCTTGTGCATTTATATATTATAAGATTTTCATTATTAACTATATATTCAAAATATTCTCCATACGGATAGCTTTTTATTTTATTTTCATCAACGTTTAATTTTTCTATTACTGCTTCCCATTCCGGAGTAGCAGCTATACTTATTCCTATCATTATTACACCTTCTTCCATTATTAATTTCTTTATTTTATCAAAAAATGTAAAAATCTCAACATTAAAAATTCAGTATTTTCAATAGTTTAAGCATCGTTTCCCTAAAATCCCCGTATCGCAATTTATATTAGTTTTATTTTCATTCATTTGAATCAACTCCTTTTTTATTGATCTTCTTTTATATTTATCTTCACATTTCGTAGCGGAGCACTGTGTGCTCCATTACTCCATTACTCACTATAATATTTATCTAAACTCCATTTTAATTCATTTTGTTATAAAATAATTTCCACCTAATGCATAATTATATTCCTTTAATCTTGGATTTTTTTTTTAATAATTATTTTCCAACTTGTTCCTTTCTATGTGGAGCACACCGTGCTCCGCTACGAATTTTTTGAATTCTATTACAGCTCTCTTTGATAGCTCGGCTACAAATTTATTACCTACTATATTCTAGCATAAAAGCAAGTGATTATCAACAAATCACTTGCTTTGCAAATATTTTATTTTTACATTGTTCTATAATTGTTTTTGTCTGCTCTTTCATCTAATTGTCTATCAAAATCTTTATTATCATAAAACCAACTTGTTTTTTTATTTATATGATTATTTGTTCTATCTTTATTAAATAGTACATCTATTAGTGTAAATACCGCTAAAAATATTCCTAATATTGAAACAAATAGCCCCAAATATTGACTTCCTTCAAGTGTTCCTTCTGTTAACTCTATTATTTGATTTACTGTAGATGTACCAAAATATAGCAAATATGACGCAAAGTATATTAAAGCACCAAAAATATTTCTTTTTATAACTAATACTATAGCTACTAGTGTAACAAATAATAAAACAATTTCAAATGTTAGATTTATAGGCTGTATGCCTATGTCTATATTCATCGAGGCTGTAACTGCAACTGCTATTCTTAACATCCAGAAAAATATTACAAAAATTATTAACAAATAACTAAATAGACTTTTCATTAGCTTTCTCCCCTTTTTTATTCTTTAGACAGGCATAGGACCTATCCCTACAGTTTAATTTATTTTATAAAGTTCTTTACTTCCTCTTGTATCTTTCTTATAAATTCTGGTATACTCATTTGACCTATGTCTCCGTCCTGTCTTGAACGGACTCCAACTGCATTTGCCTCTACTTCCTTATCTCCAAGGATTAACATATATGGCACTTTATGTAGCTGTGCTTCACGAATTTTATACCCAATTTTTTCTTGTCTTTCATCTACTTCTGCACGAATGCCTTCATCAAACAAAATAGCTTGTACATTTTTAGCATATTCTATATGGTTATCTGAAATTGGCAATAGCTTTACTTGAACAGGTGCCATCCATGTAGGTAATGCTCCCTTTGTTTCTTCTAAGTAGTAAGCCATAAACCTATCTATACTTCCTAATATTGCTCTATGTAAAACTACTGGTGTTTTCTTTGTTCCATCTTTATCGATATAATTCAAATTAAACTTCATTGGTAAGCAAAAATCTAATTGGCATGTAGATAAAGTATATTCATTTCCTACAGCTGGTTTTACTTGTACATCAAGTTTTGGGCCATAAAATGCAGCCTCTCCTATTTTTTCTTCATACACAATTCCTATATCATTCAAAACTTGTCTTAAAGTATCTTCTGCATTATTCCACATATCGTCATCTGGATAATATTTTACCTTGTCTGCTGGATCACGAAGAGACAATTCAAATCTATAATCTTTTATATCTAGTTCTTTGTATACATCAAGTATTAAGTTAACTACACTTTGAAACTCAGCTTCAATTTGTTCAGGTGTAACAAAAAGGTGAGCATCATTTTGGCAGAAAGTTCTGCCTCTTTCAATTCCCTTTAAAGTTCCGCTTGACTCAAATCTACAGTCTCTTGCAATTTCACCGATTCTAATTGGTAGATCTCTATAAGAATGAAGTTCATTTGCATAAATCATCATATGGTGTGGGCAGTTCATTGGTCTTAGAACAAATTCTTCTCCCTCTACTTCCATCTTTGGAAACATATTGTCTTTGTAATGATCCCAGTGACCTGACGTTTTGTATAAATCAACTGATGCAAGTGGTGGTGTTAATACATGCTTGTATCCTAGTTTTTTTTCTTTTCCTTTTATATAATTTTCAAGCACTTCCCATATTGCATACCCATTTGGTAGGAACATTGGCAAACCTTTTCCCACTAAATCATGTGTCATGAATATTCCAAGATCTTTGCCAAGTTTTCTATGGTCTCTTTGCTTTGCTTCTTCAAGCTTAGCTAAGTATTCTTCAAGTTCGCTTGCCTTTGGGAATGAAATGCCATAAATCCTTTGTAGCATTTTGTTTTTTTCATTTCCTCTCCAGTATGCTCCAGCTACTGATAAAAGCTTTACAGCCTTAATATTTCCTGTGCTTTCTACATGAGGCCCTTTGCATAGGTCTGTAAATTCTCCCTGTCTGTAAAAAGACAATTCTGTTTCGTCTGGCAAATCGTTAATAAGCTCTACCTTATATGGTTCATTTTTTTCTTGCATTAATTTTAGAGCATCCTCCCTTGGGAGTGTAAATCTTTCAACAGGAAAGTTTTCTTTTATAATTTTTTTCATTTCTTCTTCTATTTTTAATAAATCCTCGTCTGTAAAAGGCTTTTCAGAATCGAAGTCATAATAAAAACCGTTGTCTATTGCAGGTCCTATTGCAAGTTTTGTGTCTGGATATAGCCTTTTTATTGCTTGTGCCATAATGTGTGAAGTTGTGTGCCAATACGTCTTTTCTTCAACTTCTCTAGTTCTTCCCCCATCTAATTTTATCTTAAACATTATAAATCCTCCTAACAAATATTCACATATATTGTATTCTTTTGTAAGCTTTCTGTCAAGCAAAATTTGCTTTTTTGCTAAATTTGCAGTATAATTATATATATAACCGTGCATTGTCACGAAGAAAGGGAGAAAAAACATGAATAACAACACCAAGTATTTCATCCGGGAACACAAGTATGACATCGCATTTGCAGCAATTCTGGTTTACCTGGTATTAATTACAGTAGTTGCTTATCTATGGACAATCATCGAAGGTCAGGTTCATACCGCATGGGAAGTTATTTGGTTTTCCTTTATCGCCTTTTTTGCAACTTTGTTGTTGGCTTTAGTAGTGTTTGGTATTATTGAAGGAATTATATTCGTTAAGAAATCATTCCACAGATACCATGGCAAGCATGAAGGAAAGCGTCGTACACACTCTCTCAGTCAATATGTTGGAAAGCATGAAGTGACAACGAGAGCCCTGTAATGGGGCTCTCGTTTTATTTTTTTAAAATTATTTCTCATCTTTTATTGCAGCTTGTGCAGCGGCTAACCTTGCTACTGGTACTCTATATGGTGAGCAAGAAACATATGTTAATCCTACTTTATGGCAGAACTCTATTGTTGATGGATCCCCACCATGTTCTCCACAGATTCCTAAATGAATGTCAGGGCGAGTTTTCTTTCCAAGCTCTGCTGCCATTTTAACTAGTTTTCCAACACCTACTTGGTCAAGTTTTTGGAATGGATCATTTTCATATATTTTCTTATCATAGTATGCTCCTAAGAATTTTCCAGCGTCATCACGGCTAAATCCAAATGTCATTTGTGTTAAGTCATTTGTACCAAATGAGAAGAATTCAGCTTCTT
>CAMVIX010000050.1 GCA_947167695.1 uncultured Clostridiaceae bacterium | reverse complement strand
TCTCATCATTCATTGACAAATTTTACATAAAATGGTATAATATAATTGTAGTACTATCGTACTTAGAACTTTGAAATTGAGCCGAAAGGCTCGCCAATAATTATAAGGAGAAACTATGGAAAAAAGAGCAGAATATGCAACAAAAATGAAAAAGGTCGTTGAGAGGAATTACTTCCTTTACGGCCTGGTACTTGTAATGAGAATGGTGACCAAGTTCTTCGATGAGAAGTACTTGGTTCACCCCGAAACTCACGAACCTTACCGGCTCGTCGACAAGAAATTGGTAACAACAAATCGAGAGGAAACTCAGTTCCCTCTCAAAAAGGTTTCTGCCAAGAAATTGGCAGAATACCGGATGGCAGAAATTCCGTCTTTTGTCCTTAAGACAGAAGATGGGCTTTTCCACACGGAGGTTCCTAAGGATGTCAACCTTGTATCTTCCAAATTATTGGGAGAGCATAAGTGTGGTAACTGCCATAGACTGTCTGACGCTGGCTGCCTTAAAGTCCGTGAACGTTCCACAGGGATCGAAAGATATCCGTGGATTCCTCTCGGCTACGAGACATTTGCAACAGCTCACGACTGTTTCGTGGTAGCGAAGTGCCTTCGGTGGCAGAAATGCCCGCCATATCGGAAGCCTACGGCTGAGCAAATGGCCAAGGCAAGGCTGTTTCTTGCGCAGTACGTATGGCCTGAGGTATCTTCGATTAAAGATATCGACGAGCATATCAGGGAAAATCACGAGCGTGATGTGCGTGCCGCCAACAGAAAGTAAGCAAACTGCCTGGCCACGTAATTATTGGTAAAACAAAGTCGGCTTGCACGAATGTGTAAGCCGACTTTGCTTTTAAGCTACAAATTTAAATATTCTTTCTCTATTAAGTATTAGGTTCCCTTTTTTCAATCCTAAAGAGTCAAGTTCCTTTTTTCCTCCGTCCCCAAAAGAAACTTCTCTCCAAAAAAGAGCCTGTACCCAAAAAACTATAAACTCAAATACCCTTTAACTTCCTCCAAAATCGTATCTTCGCTATTACTTCCAATCTTCAAAGTAATCATAGGTTTAACACCTGGAGAAAAGCTAATTCTACTTTTATAATGATCTATCATTGGCTGAACACGTGATATGTCAAACAAACTATTATCATAAGTAAATACTATAGATTCTCTTTTGCTCGAAATTTTTGAAACACCCTGAGATTTTGCTAATTGTTTTATTCTTGAAATTTCTAATAGTTTTTGAACTTCTACTGGAAGATTTCCAAATCTATCTATTAATTCATCTATTACATCACGAATGTCTTTTTCATCTTTACAAAGTGCAATGTCTTGATAAATCTCGATTTTTTGATTTGAATCTGGAATGTAACTATCTGGTATATAACTTGTTACATTTAAGTCTATTTGAACTTCAAATTCAGGTTTTACTTCTAAGCCTTGTTCTTCTCTTACAACTTCATCTAAAAGCCTACAATATGTATCATATCCAACTTCTTCTAGATGTCCATGTTGTATTTCTCCAATTAAACTTCCTGCGCCTCTTATTTCTAAGTCTCTCATAGCAATTTTAAATCCTGACCCAAATTCTGTAAATTCTTTTATTGCCTTAAGTCTTTTATCTGCTTCTTCTGCCAAAACTTTGTCCTTTTTATAGGTAATATATGCATAACCTTGCCTATCACTTCGCCCTACTCTTCCTCTTATTTGGTAAAGTTGAGCCAAGCCCATTCTATCTGCATTTTCAACAATAATTGTGTTTGCATTTGGAATATCTATTCCTGATTCTAAAATTGTTGTACATACCAAAACATTTATCTTTTTTTCTACAAAGTCTTCCATTATATCTTCAATTTCTGCTCCTGTCATTCTTCCATGAGCATAACCTACATTTGCTTCTGGCACAAGTCTTGAAATTTCATCTGCTTTAAGCATTATGTCATCAACTCTGTTATATATGTAAAATACCTGTCCATCACGTTCTAGTTCCTTTGTTATTGCCTCTTTTATAACTTCTGAGTCATATTCTAAAACATAAGTCTGAACTGGCTTTCTATTTTGTGGTGGCTCATAAATTACAGACATATCTCTTACTCCTACAACAGACATATGAAGTGTTCTAGGTATTGGGGTTGCAGTCATTGTAAGTACATCTATATTTGCTTTGTATTGTTTTATTTTTTCTTTTGCTCTTACTCCAAAGCGATGCTCTTCATCTATTATAAGGAGTCCCAAATCCTTAAACTCTACTTCTTTTCCAAGTAATTTGTGAGTTCCAACCACAATGTCTACATCACCTAATTTTAGGTCTCTTACAATTCTATTTTTGTCTTTTGTAGTTCTGAATCTATTTAAAAGTTCTACTGTAATTGGATAATCTTTCATTCTCTCTTTAAAAGTCTGATATTGCTGTTTTGCAAGTACTGTTGTTGGAACTAAATATGCAACTTGTTTTCCTTCCATTACAGCTTTAAATGCTGCCCTTATTGCAACTTCTGTTTTTCCATATCCAACATCCCCACACAAAAGCCTATCCATAGGCTTTTCGTTTTCCATATCTGTTTTAACTTCTTCTATACAACGAAGCTGGTCATCTGTTTCTACATAAGGGAATTTTCCTTCAAATTCTTTCTGCCACTCTGTATCTGGTGCAAATGCATGCCCCTTTGATTTTTCTCTTCTTGCATAAAGCTCTATAAGTTCTTTTGCAACAGCTCTTAAATTATTTTTTACCTTTGTTGTTGTTTTCTCCCAATCTTTTGAACCTAATTTATTAAGCTTTAATCCTATTTCTTCCCCACCTACATATTTTCTAATACTATCTAAAGCATTTGTAGGTATGTACAAAATATCATCACCTGCATATTTAAGTTTGATATAATCTTTTGTTGTTCCATCTGCTGTAATAGTATTTACACCAATATATATACCAATTCCATAATTTCTGTGAACAACATAATCTCCAACTTTCAAGTCTGCAAAAACAACTTTTTCACCTTGCTTAAACTCTTCAGATTTAAACTTTCTTTTTCTTCTATCAGCTTCTACAAGCTCATTTGCAACAATTACAATTTGTCCTAAATCATAAGATTCGAATCCTTCTGAGATTTTTCCAACTGTAATTACAACATTATTTTGTGTATTTTTTGATATGATTGTTTGATTCAAATTTTCTTCAAATCTTGAAGAAATATCATTTTCACTTAAAAGCTTTTCTATTTTACTAGCCTTTTCTTTCATATCAACCACAACATAGACTTTTTTGTTATCTTTTAAGAAATTTTTAATATCTCCAATAAACAAGTCAATTCCAGTTTTGTAGTAATTTAGCTGTCTATATTTTAGGTTAAATTTTTCTATACTAGATTTTGTAGTTGTATTTAATTTTTCTACAAAAATTGCTTTTTTCTTTTCAAGCTTTAGTTTAATATCCTCAAAACTTGCACTATTAAGCAAGCTTTCAGGAACTATTTTTTCTTTTTCAACTAGGGCTTTTGCAAGTCTATCTGTGTCTTCTTTTAAATTCAAATCTCTTGCTTCTAGCTTATTTTTCTCATCAATAAATACTACAAATTTATCTTCCAAATAATCTAAAATTGTCTCTTGATTTTGATAAAAACAATTAAAATATTTGTCTATTTTGCTTAAATAATTGCCATTTCTTATTTCTTCTATGTCTTTTTCAGCTATTTCTTGCTTCTTTTCATCATAAACATTACTCTGGATTGCAGTGCAAACTTCATCTAAAGGTTTTTCCAAAATAAACTCATGAGCAGGATATATTTCTATTTGGTCAATTTGACTTGTTGACCTTTGACTTATAATGTTGAAATATCTAATAGAATCAACCTCATCACCCCAAAGTTCAATTCTTACACCTGTAGTATCTGTTATAGAAATATCAATAATTCCACCTCTTACGCTAAACTCCCCTCTTGCATCTATTAAGTCATATCTTGCATATCCTAAATCTACAAGTTTTTGCTTAATCTCTTCAATATTATACCTTGAGCCAATCTTAAAATTTAACGTATTTTTATATAGCTCATTTTTAGCTAAAATTTTCTGCTCTAAAGCCTCTATTGTTGTCACGATAATTATGTTTTTGTTATCATAAATTTTGTTTAACACATCTATTCTTTCATAAGGTAAATCCTTGCTTTCTGCAACATAGTCATAAGTTACGATTTCCTTTTTTGGAAATACATACACTTTGTCTGTAAAATATTTAATATTTTCCGCCAATTTTTTTACTTGAATTTCGTTATATGTAACAAGTAAAATTGGTCTTTTTGTAAATTCATTTATTCCTGCAATTAGGCTTGTTTCTGCCACGTCAGTTAAGCCCGATATTTCTATCGGACTTTTTTCTTTTTCTATATTTTTTACTAAACTTATAAACTTTTGACTCTTGCCTAGTTCTCCTATTATTGTATTCATTACGTCTTCCTTTCTGTGCATTTAGGACCGGTTCTTTTTTGTGCGTGCAAAATGGACCGGTTCTCTTGTGATCACATTCACAACATGTTGCTTATTCTCTTTCTTTTTGATTTTGTATTTCTTCTTTTTGTTGTTCTATTTGTTTGCTATTTGAAAAACCGCCATTTTTACTAGCTTTAACATTAAGTTTAAGCTTTTCTTCATGGTCTTTAAATAGCTGTTCTTCTAACTTTTCTACTCTT
>CAMVIX010000049.1 GCA_947167695.1 uncultured Clostridiaceae bacterium | reverse complement strand
AGTATGAATGTGAGGTTTCTCATTTCTTCTATCTATGTATTTTTGAGTGTGCTTAAAAACCACATAATAATTTTCTAGTGACGATAGCGAAGATGTTACACCTGTTCCCATTCCGAACACAGAAGTTAAGCTCTTCAGCGCCGAAAATACTTGGAGGTTACCCTCCTGGGAATATAGGTCGTTGCTAGTTTTTTTTGCTTTTTTTTAATAAATATGGTATAATTTAACTATACGTATTAAAAAAAAGAAAAGAGGTAATAGTTATGGAAAATGAATGGAATGGAATGGATGGCAAGAAGATGTCTAATATGCTTTCAAAAATGGGACTACCTGTTGATAATGAACGTAAGGGAAAAAATGATATAACAAATGAAGAACGCAGAGCAGATGCAATTAATTCAATTGCAAACATATTAGGTGGCTACTATAAAGAGCTTTTTAGTGCTAGGCAGCGAGCAGATACGAAAAAAATTAAAGAAATTACAGGCTATATAAATCATGTAAAGTACACTTTAGATACAAGAATAAGAGGACTTATATATATTGAGGACAATTTGGAGCATGGGAAACTTTATGGTGTATTAAGAAATTTAATGCAAAATAAAATTAAAGAATTAGACGAAAAAGAAAAGAAAACTGATCTTGAATTATTTGTAAACGGAAGTGTAAAATTAGATTTTGAAGATATGATTAAGGCACTAGATTTAAGGAAAGAGGAAACGCGAAGAAACGAAAAAGAAGTGATAAAAGAGGAAATTCTTAGAAATAGAAAAGAAATTCATAGAGCTGGCCCATATAGGCCAGAAGGTGCAGATTGGCAACGCGGTGATAAAGGTGGAGTTGTATATGGAGTGCCAAGTTCTTATGACGGTAATGGTTTTCATACTGAAAAATTTCATAAAGAACGATTAAATGACGGAGATGAAAGATAAAAAATTTTATAAATATGTCAAAAATCATTGACTTTTTAAGTAAAATATGGTAAAGTATTAGAGCATGTATTTTAAGGAATACATGCTCACATCGTTTAAAAATAAAGTGTACGTAAGCTAACACTAAAAAATAGCTTTAAAAGAGTAACGGAGGTGTAGTTAAATGGCTGCAAAGGGACCAAGAGAAAACATAACATTAGAGTGCACAGAGTGCAAAAGAAGAAATTATATGACAGAAAAAAATAAAAGAAATAATGCTGATAGACTAGAAGTTGTAAAATACTGCAAATTCTGCAAAAAACGTACAACACATAAAGAAACAAAATAAATAGTGGAGGAATGTGAAATGGCGAAAGATATAGAAAAAAAATCTAAAAAAGAAAATAAGCATTTCTTTAAAGATTTTAAGGCAGAATTAAAAAAAGTTATTTGGCCAACTCCAAGGCAAGTAGTAAACAATACTGTTGCAGTTATCACAATTGTATTAATTACCGCTGTTATCGTATTTGCACTAGATTTACTATTCAAGGCGATTAACACATATGGAATAAACAGCATTAAAAATCTTGTTCGAAATGAATCTACTACAGAAACAACAGAAAACGTGCAAACAGATGTAAACGCAGTAGATAACGAAATTGATGCAGAAATTACAACTACGGAAGGAACTGAGAATCAGGAAAATGTTGTAAAAGATGCTCAAAATGAAGTAGTAGAAAGTAATAATGTCCAAGAATAATGTAAAAAAGGAGGCTGTTTGTTATGTCTCGGAGAAAATGAAAAACAAGAGCCAAATTGGTATGTAGTTCATACATATTCAGGCTATGAAAACAAGGTAAAAACGGACCTTGAAAAAACAATAAAAAATAGAGAATTACAAGATTACTTTTTTGATATTGTTGTTCCTATGGAGGAGCAAATTGAAATTAAAGACGGAAAAAGGAAAACTAACCTTAAGAAAGTGTTCCCAGGATATGTATTAATAAAAATGATTGTAACAGAGGAATCTTGGTATATAGTTAGAAACACAAGAGGGGTTACAGGTTTTGTAGGTTCTGGAACAGAGCCAATAGCTCTAACACCTGAAGAAATAAGAAACATGGGATTTGAGGAAATGCCAGTTAATGTGGATTATGAAATTGGGGACAGTGTAAGAGTTATGGTAGGACCTTTTGAAAACTTTATTGGAAATGTAAAGGAAATAAACAAAGAAAAACATAAAGTAAAAGTTTTGGTTTCAATGTTCGGAAGAGAAACTCCAGTAGAACTCGAATTTTCACAAGTACAAAAAGTTAATTAGTAGAAGCAAAGAGATGAAAATTAGAAGTTAGAATGTTAAAACACTAAAACAGTAATTCTAACATCTAATATCTAACATCTAATATCTAATATAGGAGGTGCCAAGAAAAATGGCAGAGAAAGAAATTTCAAATATTATCAAATTACAAATTGAAGCTGGCAAAGCAACACCAGCTCCACCAGTAGGACCGGCATTAGGGTCAAGTGGTATTAACATTATGCAATTCGTAAAGGAATTCAATGATAGAACAGCTAACCAACCAGGAATGACAATTCCAGTTGTTATAACTGTATACAAAGACAAATCTTTTACATTTATTACAAAAGTACCACCAGTAGCTGTATTAATAAAAAAAGCTATTAAAATAGAAAAAGGTTCTGGAAAGCCAAACAAAGACAAAGTGGCTAAAATAACAAATGAACAAGTAAAGGCAATAGCAGAACAAAAAATGGAAGATTTAAACGCAGCATCATTAGAAACTGCAATGAGCATGGTAAAAGGAACTGCTCGTTCAATGGGTGTTGTAGTGGTAGATTAAGATTTTATTTTTTTAAAATAAATTGGGAGATTGTTTAAAACAGTCGTTATAACCAAAGGAGGTAAGAAATGAAAAGAGGAAAGAAGTATCAAGAAGCAGAAAAGCTAATTGATAGAAGCAAAACTTATGAGCCAAAAGAGGCTCTAGAAACTATCGAAAAAATGCCAAAAGCAAAATTCGATGAAACTGTTGAACTACATGTAAAACTTGGTGTAGATTCAAAACAAGCAGATCAACAAGTTAGAGGAACTGTAGTATTACCAAATGGTACAGGAAAAACTCAAAGAGTATTAGTATTTGCAAAAGGAGATAAAGCAAAAGAAGCAGAAGCTGCTGGAGCTGATTTCGTTGGAGCAGAAGAACTAGTACCAAAGATTGAAAAGGAAAACTGGTTTGATTATGATGTTATCGTTGCAACACCAGATATGATGGGTGTTATTGGTAGACTTGGTAAAGTATTAGGACCAAAAGGCTTAATGCCAAACCCAAAATCAGGAACTGTTACAATGGATGTAACTAAAGCTATTAAAGAAATCAAATCTGGTAAAGTTGAATATCGTTTAGATAAGACAAATATTATTCATTTAGGATTTGGAAAGGTATCTTTTGGAGCTGATAAACTTTTAGAAAACTATGAAACAATTATAGAGGCTATAATAAAAGCAAAACCAGCTGCTGCAAAAGGACAATATATTAAGAGCGTAGCAATATCTACAACAATGGGACCTGGACTTTATATTAATCAAAAATAAAATTGAGCCAAAGACAGTAGGCATAAATCAAGTCCTACCGAGGTTAATAAAATGCGAAGAATATTCTTTTTTGCGTTAGCCTCGGGCAGGAAAATAAAAAAAGATTATTCTTCGCATTTTGTTTACTATTCGCTATTCATTCTTTACTGTTCACTTTTCACTAATATTATATAGAGTTTGGCTCTGGAAGTTAGTAAATAATGAATAGTTAATGTTGAATAATGAATGGTTATCCAGAATGAGAGATAAAATTTAAATTTAATACGAATTTTTGGAGGTGAAAGAAATTGGCTAGCGAAACTATTTTAAAACAAAAGCAAGCACAAGTAGAAGAATTAGCTGCGAAAATGAAGGATTCGAAATTAATTCTTTTAACAGAATATAGAGGAATTAATGTTGCAGACGTAACTGCTTTAAGAGCAAAATTAAGAAAAGCAAATTCTGAATATTGTGTAATAAAAAACAATATTACAAGAAGAGCTTTGGCATCAAATGGAATTGAAGGATTAGAGGGTGAGTTAGAAGGCCCTGTTGCAGTTGTTTTAGGACATGAAGACTACTTAGAGCCACTAAAGGCAATTTATGAATACACTAAGGATCATGATTTTTATAAAATTAAGGGTGGAGTAATAGATGGAAAAGTAACATCTGTAGAAGAACTTACAACTCTTGCAAAATTACCATCAAGAGAAGTTCTTATTGCAAAACTTGCTGGAAGTTTACTTGGAAATATTACAAAACTTGCAGTTGCACTTGACCAAGTGCAAAAACAAAAAGCTGAATAACCCAGCGTATATAGGTTAAAAAAATATTTATTTAAAATTTTTAGGAGGATTTTCAAAATGGAAAAAATTGAAAAATTATTAGAAGAAATTGATAGCTTAACAGTTATCGAATTAGCAGATTTAGTAAAAGGAATTGAAGAAAAATATGGTGTATCTGCAGCAGCCGTTGCAGCACCAGTAGCTGGAGGAGCAGCAGCAGGAGCTGCCGGAGCTGAAGAAAAAACAAACTTTAATGTAGTATTAAAGGATGCAGGAGCTAACAAAATAGCTGTAATTAAAGTAGTAAGAGATGCTACAGGACTTGGATTAAAAGAAGCTAAGGATTTAGTAGATGGAGCTCCAAAGACAGTAAAAGAAAATGCTTCAAAAGAAGAAGCAGAAGAATTAAAAGCAAAATTTACAGAAGCAGGAGCAACTGTAGAATTAGCTTAAGACAATTGAACAAAAAACAATGTGGACAGGTCCACATTGTTTTTTGTTGCAAATGAGACATTGGGGACAGGTCC
>CAMVIX010000048.1 GCA_947167695.1 uncultured Clostridiaceae bacterium | reverse complement strand
TTACAGTCTGTTAATTATCTTATACATTATCTCCTTAACTTTAGGTGTTTCATTCTCGTCACAGAAAAGATAATCTTCCATTACTTCCTTTGAGCATCTTTGTGTCATAGCTCTTGTTGCTGATGTTATATTACACTTAACATTATTTACAGTTGTATTATGATTTTCAGCAATTGTTGGATAGACATTTTTGCTCAAGTTTCCACCTGTGTATATGTAATTTTTACTGTAAAGCTCGTATATAGCTTCTGCCATATACTGTGTTCCGATGTACGAGAAATTATATTGCAACTTTTCTAGCTCCTTGTATATTTTGTCTTTAATAATGCTTTGTTTAAAAGTAGTATTGTTGCCACTTATTTCTCTTAAAGCATAGACAACTGGCGCTAGTTCATTTGATTTGTGAATCATTTTAGATACACATTTGTTTGTTATAAGTTTCTCATTTTCATCTTTAGAAATGAGTAAAACTACTGATATTTTATTATCAGGATTATTCTCATCAATAAAGTCAAGAAACTTTCTTGCAACACCATTTGGCATATCATAGTCAAGTAATATAACATTAATTTTTTGTTTCTTTACAATTTCTATTGCTTCTTTTACAGTATATGAAATGCCACAAATTCTAGTATTTTTTACGTACATCATCATTCCATTTACTAATCTTTTGCATAAAACTGGGTCGTTATTTACAACTAATAAATTTAACATCCTAATCACCTACTATATAGAGTATAATAGGTGACAAAAAAGTTTCAAAAAATGTAAAAAAATATAAAAAAATCAGTATTCTCGACAAATACTGATTTTCCTAATATGCCCATTTCGTCATGGCAGGCTGTTATTTAAGTAAATTTCTTCAGTTAATCAGTATCTTCTTTTGCAATTATAGTCTTTATATGTTGGCCACTGTTTCCAAAGCGATCATCATTTCTTCATCTGTCGGTATTAAAAATACTTTTACTTTCGAATTTGTACTTGATATTTCCTTTTCTTTTCCCTTAATATTATTTAAATCTTCATCTATTTCTACTCCCATAAATTTAAGTTTATCGCAAATATTTTTTCTTACATTAATTTGGTTTTCTCCTATTCCTCCTGTAAATACTATTGCATCTACGCCACCAAGTTTTACAGCATACCTTGCTATGTATTGTGCAACTGTACTATTGAATATTTCTATAGCAACTTTTGCATCCTCATCTGTATATGATTTTTCTTCTATTTCTCTAAAATCCGGTGCCATTCTTGCTATTGCAGATAAACCAGATTTTTTATTTAATATGGAATTCATCTCCCTAGGAGAAATGCCTGCTTTATCCATAACATAAGTTACAACAGACGGATCCAAATCTCCAGACCTTGTAACCATTGCAATTCCTCCAAGAGGAGTTAAGCCCATTGATGTATCTACGCATTTTCCACCTTGAATTGCGCAAAGAGAAGCCCCCTGTCCTAAATGACACGTTATTATCTTCAAACTCTCAATATCCTTATTCATTAAACTTGCAGCTCTTTTTGACACATAACTATGTGATGTACCATGTGCACCATATTTGCGAACTCTATATTTTTCATAATATTCTATTGGAATTGGATATAGATAATTCTCTTTTGGCATTGTCTGATGAAATGCTGTATCAAAAACCGCTACCATAGGTGTATTTGGCATCGCTGCTATGCATGCCCTTATTCCAAGTACCGCAGCAGGATTATGCAGTGGAGCAAATTCTGAGCACTCTGCTATCTGTTCAATTACTTTTTCATTTATTTTAGCAGGTCCATTAAATATCTCTCCACCATGCACTATTCTATGCCCTACAGCTCCAATTTCATCAAGTGAATTAATTACACCATATTCTTTATTTAAAAGCTGTTCCATAATTCCATTTAATGCTTCGTCGTGTGAATTTACACCTTTCTTTATTACATATTTTTCGCCATTTACTTTATGTGTTAAAAAAGCCTCTGTTTCACCGATTCTTTCGTAATTTCCTTTTGCTAATACTTCCTTTGATTCCATATCAATTAACTGATATTTTAAAGAAGAACTTCCACAATTTAGAACTAATACTTTCATAAACTACCTCCCTTTGTTTTTTGTATTATATATTTAATATTTAAAAAATGCAAGCCGATTTTCTACATAAAAAAGCATGGCTATATTTCAAGCCATGCTTTAGGGGTTATTCAGGATTAGCTACATTTAGCTTAACTATGAATGAATCATAGCCATCCCCATGGATTAATTGTAAATGCACGTTTTTAAAGTTCCTGCACTGTTTAATAATTTTTCCAACAGAATCAGAATTGCACTTTACTGTAACCATCATTTCAATATCGATGTCGGTTTTAGCACTGATTTTCAGGTTTTTGCAGAAGTCCATAAGACTCTGTTGAATCTGGTATGCCCGTTCTTCCATTTTGATGACTTCGTCCATTTTAGTTACCCCTTTTTAATTATTTGTTTACACATTGGTAAACATAATATAATTATACCATTATTTCCTTTATTTTACAAGTTCCATTGTTTCTCTTGCTATCATAAGTTCTTCTTCTGTAGGAACTATCCATACTTTTACTTTAGAATTTGGTTTTGATATTTCTCTTTCCTCTGCCTTAACTTTATTTGCTTCGTCATCAAGCTCAACTCCCATAAAGCCTAAGTAAGAGCATATTTCTTTTCTTTCATCTGGTCCTCTCTCTCCTACTCCTCCTGCAAATGTTATTACATCTACACCATTCATAGCAGCTGCATATTTTCCGATATATTGTGCTATTATATAACAATACTCTTTTATAGCTAAAGTAGCCCTTTCATTACCGTTTTTCGCTTCTTGTAGCACATCTCTATTATCAGCAGATACTCCAGATATTCCAAGCAATCCAGACTCTTTATTTAAAATTCTATTCATTTCAGCTGGAGTAATTTTCTCTTGTTCCATAATATATGTTACAACAGACGGGTCCAAATCTCCACTACGTGATCCCATTGCAATTCCTCCAAGAGGTGTTAATCCCATAGATGTATCAATACATTTTCCACCCTGTATAGCGCAAAGTGAAGCCCCTTGTCCAATATGGCAGTTGATTATTTTTAAATCCTCTACTTTTTTTCCTAAGATTTCGGCAATTCTTCTTGAAACATATTTATGTGATGTACCATGTGCGCCATATTTACGTACACCGTATTTTTCGTAATATTTATATGGTATTGGATATAAATAGTGCTCTTTTGGCATTGTTTGATGAAATGCCGTATCAAATACAGTTACATTTGGCTTACCTGGTAATTCTTTTTGACATGCACGAATTCCTTGCAAATGTCCTGGGTTATGAAGTGGTGCAAATTTTATAGCATCCTCTATTCCTTTTACTACATCTTCATCTACTATAACAGATTTAGTGAATTTTTCTCCACCGTGCACAATTCTATGTCCTATAGCACTTATTTCATCAAGTGATGAAATAACTCCATGCTCACTATCTGTTAATTGCTCTAATATAAAGCCAATTGCTTCTTCATGAGTTTTTGCAGCTCTATCATATTTATATTTTTCTTCACCTACTTTATGTGTTACAAAAGAGCCTTCCATTCCTATTCTTTCATAATTTCCTTTTGCCATAACAGATTCATCTTCCATATTCATTAATTGATATTTCACAGAAGAACTTCCACAATTTATTACTAATATTTTCATTTTATACCTCCTACATATTTTGTGCTTGAACAGCAGTTATTGCAATTACTCCTACAATATCATCTGCTGAGCACCCTCTTGATAAATCATTTACTGGTTTTGCAATTCCCTGGCAAAGCGGGCCATACGCTTCAGCTTTAGCTAATCTTTGCACCAACTTATATCCTATATTTCCTGCATTTAAATCTGGGAATATTAATGTATTTGCTATGCCTGCAACATTACTTCCTTTTGCTTTTGAAGCGGCTATTTCTGGTATTATAGCAGCATCTAGTTGTAACTCACCATCTACTTGCAAATCCGGTACTTTTTCTTTAACTAGTTTAGTAGCCTCTACTACTTTGTCTACCAATTCAGATTTTGCACTTCCATATGTAGAATATGAAAGCATTGCAACTTTTGGCTCTCTACCTATTAAGTTTTGAAAGCTTTTAGCAGAAGATATTGCAATTTCAGATAGCTCATCACTATTAGGATTATGATTTAATCCACAATCTGAAAATACAAATATGCCATCTTCTCCATATTTACAATCTGGAACACACATTACAAAAAAAGCTGAAACAAGCTTCGTGTTTGGAGCTGTTTTAAGAATCTGTAAAGCTGGTCTTAATGTATCTGCTGTTGAATGTGCAGCCCCGGAAACTAATCCATCTGCTTCCCCCATCTTTACCATCATCACCGCATAATGAGTTGAGTCTTTCATAAGCTCTTTTGCTTGCATCTCAGTCATTCCTTTAGCTTTACGAAGTTCATAAAATGCATTAGTGTAAATTTCGTAATTTGGAGAAGTTTCCGGTTCTATTATTTCTAAACTGGAAATATCTATTCCATTTTCGCTTGCAACTTTGTTTGCTTCTTCTTTACTTCCTATAAGAATCACATTAGCAAAGCCTTCCTTTTGCACTCTAATTGCTGCCTCTAGTACTCTTTTATCATTTGCTTCAGGTAGGACTATTGTTTTAAGATTAGTTCTTGCTTTTTCTTTCATTTCTTCTATAAAAAACATGTTCTACTTCCTCCTAAAAATAAATATTATATATTATATAAGCTTTTTGTTTTATTTTCAATGCTTTTTATTGATTTTTATAAAATTTTGATTTATAATAATTTAAAAGATGCGAATATGCTGGAATTGGCAGACAGGCACGTTTGAGGGGCGTGTGCACAAGTTGCGTGTGGGTTCAAGTCCCACTATTCGCACCATAAACCTAGCATACATTTTAATAGTGGGACTTGAAAAGGAGGTTGCCAAGTTTAGCATGGTTAAAGCCATGCTAAACGCAGGCTAAAACGGTCCAGTGGACCGTTTTACCGACGCGGCCCGTAGGGAAGTCCCACTATTC
>CAMVIX010000047.1 GCA_947167695.1 uncultured Clostridiaceae bacterium | reverse complement strand
CTTGTACTTTTAGTTTTGATATATCTATTTTTGATGGATCTTGAATTATCTTAAACGTTTTTGTTACTGTTCCTGTATACTTTCCTATACCAGTTATTACTACACTTGCAGTACCTACATTTACATTATTTTTATATGTTACTGTATAGTCTGTTCCCTTTACTAATGTTTTTGTTCCATCTTTTACAGTTATTCCTCTTGTTATTGCTTTTCCTGTATATATTACGTCACTTTGTCCTACTTGTACTGTTAGTTTTGATATGTTTATTTTATCCTTATATACAGTTATGTCATACGTTGCCTTTTTTCCGCCTACTTCTGCAGTAATTGTCGCTGTTCCTTCACTTTCGCCATATACGCGTCCAGTGTAATAGCCTACTGATGCAATATCTCTGTTGGATGAAGTCCATTTTACGTTTGTCTTATCTACTGAAGCATTGCTTGGATTATATACAACCTCAAGAGTTGTATCATAACTTATTTTTAGCTCTTTTGTACTTCCTTTTATACTAATACTTTTTAGCGGAGTTCCTGTTATTTTATTTGTAGCAGTTTTTTTGGTATATAAATGGTTGTCATCTCCATCAATACTTGCTTCATATTCGTATTCGCCAAGTTCCTTTGGCACTCCACCATACCAATATCCTGTTTCTCCCTTTGGTCTATACCATAAAGAATCATATTTTAATCCATTTGTTATTTGTGGGGTAACAGGTGTTCCAAATGGTACGTCTGGCACAATTAATTCGAAGTCCCAGTATGCTTTGTTTATATAATACTTATCTTCAAATTCGCCAGTATAATTGCCTTTACCTTTTACTACATATGTTATACCATTAGTAGCATTGCTTGCATTAATCGTACTTTGGTTGTATGTAATAGTATAGTCAGTACCTTCAACTAATTTATTTCCATTAAAAATTATTTCTATTACTGGTTTTTGAGATTTACCATTATATGTAAAAATATGTTCTCCTCTTTTTTGCATTGACTTATTTATTGCATATTTTGTACCTTCAACAAAATTTATATTGTTGTTTTTTGCATAGGTTTCTGCAGCTGAGCCTTTAACGCCATAAATAGTAATGTTTGATGTGTCACTTACTCCCTTGAATAAATCTGTTCCAATGCTAGTTACAGAGCTTGGTATTCTAAGTATATTTAAGCTTCCACAATTTGCAAAAGCTTGATCTCCAACTGTTGTTACACCATTTTCTATAATAATAGTGTTTAATGCTGTGGCACCAGCAAAAGCATTACTTTCAATAGTCTTTACAGTAGATGGTACTGTAATAGATTTTATACCAGATCTTTCAAATGCTTTAGCAGTTATTGTTGTTAAGCTAGATGGTAAGTTTACCTTTTCAATTCCTCCAATATAAAATGCCTGTGGATTTATTTTAGTAACTCCTGCTGGAATTGTATATTCTGTTACTGTACTATCATAAAATGCTTGAATGTATGTTTTGCCATTATTTCCAAGTAATGCATTATTTTTTATAGAATATTTAGAACCGACACTAACATTTGAAGCTTTAATAGATGAGGATGCGAATGGTGCATTACCTATTGTTTCAACACTATCTGGAATATTTATTTTTTCTAATCCATAATTCCCAGCAAATGCATTTGCTTCAATTGTTTTTATAGTATTTGGTAATGTTATAGTTTTTATGTTTGGGTGACTATAATAACAAAAGTTTGAAGATATTTTCGAAACTGTTTTCCCATCTAGGCTTGATGGTATTGTAAGTTCAGTATCTTCCCCTTCATATTGTAATAATCTATATTCTGCATTATCTCCGTTATAGTATATGTAGCTATCATATCCTTGTGGTAGTTTTTTTATACTATAATATCTAGGTTTTTTTTCGTTATATCCAGCTTCACCTTTCCAATACTCGCCATCAATTAATGCCACTGCATTTCTATGCCCGCTTCCTGCACCCGGCTCACCTATAGAAATCTTTATATGTGCCTTAATTCCAACTAAACCACATAATTTTACTATTGCATCTGAGCTTGCCCAGCAATCTCCACCGCCATTTAGCATCATTGAATAATATGATGAATAAGATGCATTATAGTCATAATCTTCTGCAATATGTTTAACTATCTTTTCAAACTTTTGATAGTTAGTTAAATCACTAGTTAAGTTTTGCTTTGCCCATTGTTTTGCCTTATTTTCGCAATAATAATCCACATAATTTACAATATTTACAGTAAATTCTAATGTTTGTCCATCTACATTTACAAATACTTTGTTTTTTCCAAATGAATGCGCTGGAAATGTTCCTATTCCTACATATGCACAAGAAATTGTACCCGCTGTAACATTTCCATTTGAATCAACATTTACAGCATATTGGTCTTCTGCTTTGAATGTTGGCGTACCTTTTGCATCCTTTACTACAATTTTGTATGACTGTGGAAGATTACTTGGAATTGATGATAATTCAGGTACATCTTTAAATGTAACCTGTTTATCATAATCATCCATTGCGTAAATTGTGGCTGATGTTTTTTCTAGACTTGCTGCATATACGTTTCCTCCTAAAAAGAATAAGCTTCCAATTACAAGTGCAATTAATAATAAATATAATTTTATTTTTTTCATTCAAAATCCCCCTTATTTATTTTTTCATTTCTTTCTTTATATATTCTATCTCTTGCTCCTTATCTAGTCTGGCAAACAATGGCTTTCCAGCTTCTATAACTTTTGCATTTTTTAGGTCTGTATGATATTCTTTTATAGAATCCCATTCTTTTAGTTCAGGCTTGTTTATACCTAATTGCTCAAATATACTCTCTGCAGTCTCTGGCATAAAAGGTTGTAGCAAAACAGCTACAAATCTTATAGACTGCACTAGGTGATACATTGCAGAATCAAGCTTTTCTTTATTCTCCTCTTTTGCTAAAACCCATGGAGCCGTTTCATCTATATATTTGTTGCATCTTGATACTATTCCCCAAATTTCTCCTAAACTATTGCTAAATTGCAGTTCTTCCATTTTGTTTTCAAATTCATACTTATGGTTTAAAGTAACGTCTTCCAAGTCTTTGTCTTGGTCATTTTTATCTCCACTATAGCTTGGAACAACTCCACCATAATATTTATTAATCATTCCAACAGTTCTATTTACAAGATTTCCCAAATCATTGCAAAGGTCAATATTAAATCTTTCTACAAACTCCTCTGGTGTAAATAGCCCATCTTGTGATACTGGAATTGATCTCAATAAGAAATATTTTGTTGCGTCTAACCCATATCTATCTATTAAAAGCTCTGGATAAACAACATTTCCCTTTGATTTTGACATCTTTCCATCTTTCATCATTATCCAGTTGTGAACCATTATTGTTTTTGGGAGTTCTAATCCCAATGCCATTAGGAAAATTGGCCAATAGATTAAGTGAAATCTTGCTATATCTTTCCCTACTATCTGAACAGATGCTGGCCAATATCTTTTAAATAATGTATCATCATCCGATTTATAGCCAAGTGCTGTAATGTAGTTAGTTAATGCATCCAGCCAAACATATACAACATGTTTTGGGTCCTTTTTTACTTTAACTCCCCAATCAAATGATGTACGGCTTACACATAAATCTTCTAATCCAGGCTTAATAAAATTGTTTATCATTTCTGTTTTTCTGTAATCTGGTTTTATAAAGTCTGGATGCGAGTCATAGTATTCGAGTAATCTATCTGCATATTTTTTCATGTTAAAGAAATATGCTTCTTCCTTCATTGGCTTTACTTCTCTTCCACAGTCCGGGCATTTGCCATCTACTAATTGTGTTTCTGTAAAAAATGTTTCACAAGGTGTACAATATAGCCCCTCGTATTCACCTTTATATATGTCTCCTGTTTCCATAAAGTAATCAAATATTTCTTGAACTATCTTTTCATGTCTTGGCTCTGTTGTGCGGATAAAATCATCATATTTAATGTCCATAGTTTCCCACAGTTTTTTTGCTTGTGCTGCCATTTGGTCTACATATTCTTGTGGCTCTTTTCCTTTTTCTTTTGCCACAGTTTCTATTTTCTGCCCATGTTCATCTAAACCTGTTAGCATATATGCATCATAGCCTTGCAATAGCTTATATCTTTTTAATGCGTCTGCTGCAACTGTTGTGTATGCAGTTCCAATGTGGAATTTTCCACTTGGATAATATATTGGTGTTGTAATGTAAAATGGTTTTTTACTTTCCATTTATACTTCCCCCCTTATTTCTTTTAACTGTAACTATTTTGTTTGAATAAACTTTATCCATTTTTGAATCTGGATAATATTTATCTAAAAGCTCATCTAACTTACTATTTGCTTCTATACCTTTTACTCTTTCGTTTTGTCTAACTCCTGCTGCACATGAAACAAATATATTAAAGCAAATAAATATTGCCATCGTTGTTGTTATTATTTTGAATTCGTTTTTACTGTAATTTGTAAGAAATTTCATTATAGCAGGATAAGCCATTGTTATATAAAAGATTCCCACAATTCCCCAAAATATGCAATGTATAAGATCTGTCCTTCCATTTAGGTTTACTACTGCTTTACTATAGTCCCACGAAATCGTTCCAAAGAAAACTTCTTGAACATATGAGCAACCATATTCAACAAATCCTCCAAGTGCCATACTTAATAAAAAAACCTTTATTGGACTTTTTATATTACTTACAATAAAGTAATACATTACAGCTCCTACTCCATATACAGGAATAAAAGGCCCATAAATTAGCCCACGTCTAATATGCAAATTACCATCTACCAAAATTTCAAGTATTGTTTCAACAATGCTACCAAATATACTACCAATAATGAATACCCAAAAAATAGTAATTAATTGTTTCTTAAAATTACTTTTTTCCATTAGTAAATTCCCTTTTATTTTTTATTTTACCCTATATATTTTATCACTTGTATGCCGTTATTGCAATGCATAATTTCAAAAAAATCTTGAAAACGCATAGACATTTTCAAAAAAATATGTTAATATTATTTAGGAAATTTTATATGCCCGAATGGCGGAATTGGCAGACGCACACGACTCAAAATCGTGCGGGAAACCATGTGGGTTCGAGTCCCACTTTGGGCACCAGTGAACACGGCGAAGCCGTGTTTTTTTATGGCATAGTGGGACTCGAAAAGGAGGTTGCCAAGTGTAGCTTAGTTAAAGCTAAGCTAC
>CAMVIX010000046.1 GCA_947167695.1 uncultured Clostridiaceae bacterium | reverse complement strand
TATATGGTAAAATAGTATTCGTATTAAGGAGATTAGATTTATGGAAAATAAATATTGATAAAGACTTTAATCTTGAATTTATTTGCAAAGTAAATGAATTTGTAGCAAGAAATGAAAGTATTGAGTGGGGAGCACTAAGAAGTGGCAAGGTAGAAATTACAGGTACAAGTTATATTCCACAGATTCCGACTCCAAAAGAAATAGAAGAGGTAATTCAAAATATATTGAAAATAGAAAATCCTACAGAGAGAGCAATAGAATATATGCTATATGGAATGAGAGCACAAATATTTTGGGATGGAAACAAAAGGACTAGCACAATCTGTGCAAACAAAATAATGATAGAAAATGGATGCGGTATTATAAAAGTACCAGAAAATAAACTTGAAGAATTTAACGTTTTATTGTCAGAATACTATACAACAAATAATAATGAGCAAGTAAAACAATTTATATATGATGAATGTATCGATGGAATAAGCTTTAACTAGGAGGAACTAAAATGGGATTTTTTGATAAATTAAAACAAGGTTTAGGCAAGACTAAAGAGAGCATTGGAGAAAAAATGAATAATGTGTTTTCTTCTTTTAGAAAAGTTGATGAGGAAATGCTCGAAAGCCTTGAAGAAGTGCTAATTATGTCAGATATAGGAATGGATACATCGGTAAATATTATTGCAAAACTTCGTGATAAAATTAAAAAGGAGAATATACAAGAAGAAACAGAAGTAAGAAAAGCACTTCGTGATATAATGAAAGATATTTTAGAAGTTGATACTCCTGAACTTGAGCTAAATACTGTTCCATCAGTTGTCTTAGTTGTAGGCGTAAATGGCGTTGGAAAAACCACGTCTATTGGAAAAATTGCAAATAGCTTGAGAAATAGTGGAAAAAAAGTTGTAGTAGCTGCAGCAGATACATTTAGAGCAGCAGCAGTAGAACAACTTGAAATATGGGCTAAAAGAGCTAATGTAGACATTGTAAAAAAAGAGGAAGGAGCAGACCCTGCTTCAGTTGTTTTTGATGCTATTACATATGCTAAAGAAGTAAATGCAGATGTGCTCATCTGCGATACAGCAGGAAGACTTCACAATAAGCAATATTTAATGGACGAACTTTCAAAGATAAATAAAGTAATTGAAAAAGAATTACCAGATGCTTCAAAAGAAACACTTTTAGTAATAGACGGAACAACTGGACAAAATGCAATAATGCAAGTAAAAGCATTTAAAGAGACAGTAAACATTACAGGTTTAGTTTTAACAAAATTAGATGGAACAGCAAAAGGTGGAGTAGTAATTGGAATTGTGGACGAAAATAAAATACCTGTAAAATTTATCGGCGTTGGTGAACAAATTGACGATATGCAGGTTTTCAATGCAGATGAGTTTTTGCAAGCTATTATATAATTAAGAAAGGAGACTAAATGTCGGAAAGTAATAATCAAACGGTGCAAAAGACAAGTAAAGTTAAGATAAGAGTATTAATAGTAATAGCATTCATAATCTTATTTGCAATCTACAGCTTCATAAACTACAGAAGTGAATATTTGCAAATAAAAGAAATAGGCGAAGAATATGTATCTGTATTTAAGAAAAATATTACATACAAATATTCAATTACTGGAATTAATTTTATGGTATGGTTTGCGGTAATATTTATTACAAACAAACTAATAAAAAAAGGCCTGAAATCTTTCTTTGCAACTGAAGGTAAAGAAATGCCAAAACTTCCAAACAAATCTATTGCTCTGATACTTGGAGGACTGATCTCACTTTTTAGCTCTGATATTTTAGTTAACAAAACAATGCTATTTATAAATAGCACGTGGTTTGGAGGAAATGGAGATCCTATTTTTGGACAAGACATAGGATATTACATGTTCCAAAAACCATTTATGGAGCTAATAGTTCTATATATTTTAGCGATAGTTGTAGCTCTTATTGTATATACAATTGCCTATTATATTGTAGTGTTTAACAAATATTTTGATGGCATTGATGCAAAACAATTAAAAAAGAGCTTGTTTATGAAACAAATAATAGTTCTTGTAATTTTTATGACCGTTTCCCTAAGCTTTTTAACATTATTAAAGACTCAAGATGTATTATTTGAAGAATTTATTAACATAGATGATGCAGAAGGAACTTTATTAAACGGAGCAGGTTTCACAGATGTTACAGTAAAACTATGGGGGCATAGATTATTTGCAGTAGTTATTTTGGGGAGCGTAATTTTTGGAATACATTTTCTACTTAATGAAAAATATAAAAAAGCAGTGTTTAGCATTTTAAGCATACCAGGGTATTTGATAGCACTATTTGTTATATCTACTGGATTTCAAGCACTTTTTGTAAGCTCAAATGTACTTGACACAGAAAAAACTTACATAGGATATAATATAGAAAACACGAAAAAAGCATACAACATAGACATTGACGAAATTGAAATAGACAATGGTGGGACAATTCTTGAAAGTGATATAAGCAATTATGCAAATGTAATAAACAATATACCGATAATAAGTGAAGATATGACACTAACAACACTAAATACATATCAAGATAGTGTAGGTTTTTATAAATATGACAATACGAAGCTCCAAAGGTATAATAATAACCTCTTTTATATATCACCAAGAGAAATAATGACGGATGGAGCAAATCGAACATATGACAACAAAACATACAATTATACACATGGCTATGGCTCAGTTATTACATATGCAACCAAAGTAGATGAAACAGGAGGAGTGGAGTATTTACAAGTAGACTTTTCTGGCAAGGATGAACAAATAAACATACAAGAGCCAAGAATATATTTTGGGCTAAAAACAAATTCAACAATAGTTGTAAACAATAAAGAAAAAAAAGAATTTGATTATCCTATAACAACAGTGGCAAATGCAGAAAACGATTATAATGGAACTGCAGGCTTAAACTTAGGATTCTTTGATAGAGTTATTTTAGGAATGACCAAAAATAATCTTAATCTCGCTTTTGTAGATAAAGAAAGTAAGATAATAGTAAATAGAAACATTATCGAAAGAGCAAAAAAAATAATGCCATATTTAGTATATGATGAGAAACCGTATTTAGTAATCAATGAAGATGGTAGACAAAAATGGGTACTAGACGCATATACAATAAGCGATAGTTATCCATATTCGCAAAAAACTTCTATAGATATTGACAATTCAAAATTAAAGATCAACTATATACGAAACTCAGCAAAGGCTATAATTGATGCATATGATGGAACTATCAAATTTTATATAACAGACAGAACAGACCCAATTATTATGGCATACTCAAATATGTATGATGATTTGTTTGCAAGAGAAGATGAGAACATACCTGAAGGAATTGCAAAAAACATTACATATCCTGAATTGCTTTATAAGGTGCAAGCACAAATGTATCAAAGATATCATAAAATTCAGACAGAAGTTTTATACAGAAACGACGATTTGTGGTCTATAGCAAAATTTAATAATAATAAATCCAGCAATACATTAGGCAGTACCATGTCGCCATATTACACAATGCTTAAAACAAAAGATTCTAATGAAAGTTTAGGACTGGTAATACCATATACAAGTTATGGAAAACAAAATATAATATCATATTTGGTTGGAACATATGAAGGTTCTCCAAAGCTTACACTATATAAATTTACATCAGGTAGCAATGTACTAGGCCCCGCACAGCTAAACCAACAAATAGAACAAGATGAGACAATATCAAATGAAATTGCAGCCTTAAACACATCGGGAAGCAAAATAATAACAAACATGATAATAGTACCTATTGAAGACACACTTTTATATGTAGAGCCAGTATACCAAGTATTACTAAATGAAAAAATTCAAGTTCAACATTTAAAAAAGGTAATAGTAGCATCAGGAAATAAAGTAGCAATAGGAGATTCTGTGATTGATGCAATTAAGAATTTATTATCAAAGCAAGCAGTTAGGATAGAAGTAGAAAGTACAGACAACGAAGAAGATTTAATAAATGCAATAATTAAAGCAAATAGTAATTTGGAAGAATCAAATGGTAACAGCGATTGGGAAATGATGGGCAAGGACATAAAGAGATTGCAAGAATTAATTACTCAATTAGAAGCAGTAAGAAAAGATGCCAGCAAAAACAATGTAACAACCACCAATAACATAACAAACGGAATAGAAAATACAATAAACGTAATAAATGAAATTTCAAATGAGGCACAATGATTTTTAAGATGCGTCTCCAAAATCATTTGGCTCAATGCATAAATTCCTAAACCAAAGCCCAAACTACATTACAGGTGAGTGCTAATGTTTGGCAAAGGGAAAAAAGAAAAACTTAATCAAAAACTAGATAAGGTAAGTGATATACTAGAAAAATCAAATGTAGAAGAAATTATATATCTTTTGGGAAACAAAAAACAAGTATTCTTTAGAAATCTTTTAGCAGGAATTTCAAGAGGTATAGGAACTGGAATAGGAGTAACTATTGTTACATCACTTCTTATTTATTTCCTGCAAAAAATAGTAACACTAAACATTCCAATAATTGGGGAATTTGTTTCAGATATAATAGATATAGTGCGAATAAATCGCCCTTAGGAGGTAAAAAAATGACTATAGCTAACAAACTTACAATACTAAGAATAATTTTAGTACCAATAATGGTAATAATACCATTCCTTGGAATAGAGGGAAATGTCCTTGGTATTCCTATTACATACATAATTATAAACATAATATTCATAGCTGCATCAATTACGGATAAACTAGACGGATATTTAGCAAGAAAGAGAAATGAAGTAACAACATTTGGAAAATTTGCAGATCCACTTGCAGACAAAATTTTGGTATTAGCTGCAATGATAATGTTAGTAGAATTTGACAAGTTGCCAGCATGGATACCAATCATAGTAGTAGCAAGAGAGTTTGTTGTATCTGGATATAGCTTAATTGCAGTAGAAAAAGGTGGACAGGTAATTGCAGCAAGCATATGGGGAAAACTAAAAACTGCTACACAAATGGTTGCAATTATTCTAGCATTTATTGATGTAAACGCATTTGGAGCAGTATTTGCAGGCAATTTAACAGGCTTTAGCTTTGCATTAAACTTACTTGCAACAGTATTTATGCTAATATCAACAATTGCTGCAATTTTCTCTGGATATGATTATTTAAAACATGGA
>CAMVIX010000045.1 GCA_947167695.1 uncultured Clostridiaceae bacterium | reverse complement strand
GTTAAAAAGTAAATTAAATATTCGAACACAAAAAAATTTTCCTATTGAGGGAATAGAATTTATTGATATTACCCCGCTGATACTACAAAAAGATACTTTAAAAGAAATAATAGATGCTTTTGTAGATGAAATTAAAGAAAAAAATGTAGATTATATTATTGCACCAGAAGCAAGAGGCTTTTTACTTGGCTCAGCGATAGCTACACAATTAAATATAGGATTTATACCTGTTAGAAAGAAAGGAAAACTTCCCCCTGATGTAATTGAAACACAAATAGTATATGAAAAAGAATATGGAAAAGATATACTAGAATTACCTAAACTTGTAAATGATGAATATAGAAATAAAAACTTTTACATCGTAGACGATATTTATGCATCTGGTAACACAATGAAAGCATTGAAAGAAACAGTTCAAGGACTAGGTGGACATGTAACAGGAGAGGGAGTCATTATGAATATTGCTGAGTTAAATAATAACAAGGAGCTATTTTCTTTAATAGATATAAATGAAGAGTAAGAAAAAATACGCAATTTGACATAATGTGGAATAAATTGTATAATTAATATGTGATATTTCACAAATACCTTTTTAAGGAGGACAACTAAGATGAAGCTTGTAGGACACGAATTCGTCAAGTCTGAACGGCGGAAATGCTTCAAGGATGCTGAAGCTGCATATCTGAAGCGGATGGGTTTCATAGTAGGAACTAGGAAAGATAACTTCGTATACATGGTAAAGCCTGCGAAGGCACTTGTTACCGTGGAAACGGAGGGAGGATTCCGTATCACGCAGGATATGCGCGAGCAAATCTTGAGGTATTATAACCTGGAACACTTGAGAGTTGAAAGATTTAATATGTTCCTGGCAGATGTTATGCGTGGGCGGATTAAGCTTTCTGTAACATCGGAAGGCGAAATTGTAATTGGCAAGTGAGCACCTAAAAGGTAAAAGAGAGCGAAGATATTCTTCGCCTCTTTTTTTGCCCTAAAACAATTGACATAGGCGAAAAAATTTATTATACTATTCATATTAAAAGTATTGGAGGGAGCAATGAAAGGACTAGTTTTATTAGGAGCTTTTTTAGCACTCGTTCGGCGTCATTTTTATCTATGATGCAAGGCCAATTTCAAGAAAATTGTTTGGATTTGGTGACCAAAACGAAGCAAGTATGGGAATGAAAATATTAGGATTTATAATTTGTATTATAGGTACGCTTTTAGTGTACTTTAATATAGGAGGATAAAATGAAAACAGGAAAGTTAGAAGATAAATTTAATCCAAAAGATTTTGAAAATGATTTATATAAAAACTGGGAAGAAAAAGGTTATTTTAAACCATCTAATGACAAAACAAAAATTCCATATACGATAGTAATTCCACCGCCAAATATTACAGGAAAACTACATATGGGACATGCATTAGATGAAACATACCAAGATATTTTAATTAGATATAAAAGAATGTGCGGATTTAATAGCCTTTGGGTTCCAGGAACAGACCATGCCGCAATTGCTACGGAAGTAAAGATTGTAGAGAAAATGAAGGAAGAAGGAATAAGCAAAGAAGACCTAGGAAGAGAGGGCTTTTTAAAGCGTGCTTGGGAATGGAAAAAAGAATATGGTGGAACAATATCAAAGCAGATTAGAAAACTAGGCTGTTCATGTGACTGGTCAAGAGAAAGATTCACTATGGATGAAGGACTTTCAAATGCAGTAAATACAGTATTTGAAAACTTATATAATAAAGGCTATATTTACCGTGGAAAAAGAATGATTACATGGTGCCCAAGCTGTCATACTTCACTTTCAGATGCAGAGGTAGAATACGAAGATGAGGATACACATTTGTGGCACATAAGATATTCGGCTCCAGATGGAAGCTACAGCGTTGTAGTTGCAACCACAAGGCCAGAGACTATGTTTGGAGACACAGCAGTTGCAGTACATCCGGATGACGAAAGATATAAGGGATTAATTGGAAAGACAGTTGTACTTCCAATTATGAACAAGGAAATTCCAATAATAGCAGATGAATTTGTAGAAAAAGAGTTTGGAACAGGAGCCGTAAAAATAACACCAGCGCATGACCCAAACGACTATGAAGCAGGTCTTCGCCATAATTTACCTATAATAGATGTATTTGATGAAGAATACAATATGAATGATTTGGTTCCAGAATACAAAGGAATGGACACAATTTCTGCTAGAAAAAAGGTAGTAGACCAATTGAGCAAACTTGGAGTTCTAGTAAAAATAGAAGATTATAAGCATAGCGTAGGAACATGCTATCGTTGCCACAGCAAAGTAGAACCGAAGATTTCAGAGCAATGGTTCGTTAGAATGAAAGAATTAGCAGAACCAGCAATAAAAGCTGTTAAGAATGGAGAAGTTAAATTTATTCCAGAAAGATTTGACAAGACATATTTTAACTGGATGGAAAATATAAAAGACTGGTGTATTTCTCGTCAGTTATGGTGGGGACACAGAATCCCTGCATATTATTGTGACGACTGCAATGAAATAACAGTATCTAAAGTTGCTCCAGATAGATGTTCAAGATGCGGTTCAAGCCACATTCATCAAGATGAAGACACACTTGATACATGGTTTAGTTCTGCCTTGTGGCCATTTTCAACTCTTGGCTGGCCAGAGCAAACGGAAGATTTTAAATATTTTTATCCTACAGCAACATTAATTACTGGGTATGACATAATATTCTTCTGGGTGGCAAGAATGATTTTCTCTGGAATAGAACATACAGGAGAGGTCCCATTTAAAAACGTGTTATTCCACGGAATAGTACGTGATTCACAAGGAAGAAAAATGTCTAAGAGCTTAGGCAACGGAATAGATCCTCTAGAAGTAATAGACAAATATGGTACAGATGCTTTAAGGTTTTCTCTAACACTTGGAATATCACCAGGAAATGATATTAGGTATTCAGAAGAAAAGCTAGAAGCAGCCGGAAACTTTGCAAACAAAATATGGAATGCATCTAAATTTGTTTTAATGAACCTAGAACAAATAGACGAATTAGACAGTAATCCTGAACATTTTACATATGAGGATAAATGGATTTTAAACAAGCTTAATAACACAGTAAAAGAGGTTAGAAACAATATAGAAAACTTTGACTTCGGAGTAGCACTTCAAAAAATATATGATTTTACTTGGGATGAATTCTGTGACTGGTATATAGAAATGTGTAAGCCTCGCTTATACAATAAAGAAGATGCAACAAGAAATGCTGCAGGATATGTATTAAACAAAGTGTTAGGGGATTGCCTAAAAATGCTGCATCCATTTATGCCATTTGTAACAGAACAAATTTACACAAAACTACCAGGAAGCGATGAAACAATAATGCTAAGCGACTATCCCGAAGCAGATGAAAATATATGCTTTGATAGGGAAGAAGATGCAGTAGAACAAATAAAAGAGATTATTGTTGGTATAAGAAATATACGCAACAACATGAATGTACATCCATCTAGAAAGGCAAAAATGATTTTTGTTACAACATCTATGAAAGAAGCAATAACAGAATCAGAAGGATATATTAAAAAATTAGGCTTTGGTGAAGAAATACATATTCAAGCGAATAAAGAAGAAATACCACAAAATGCGGTTTCAGTAGTAACTTCAAAAATGGAATTATATATGCCATTTGAAGACTTAGTAGATTTAGAAGAAGAGAGACAAAGATTGGAAAAAGAAAAAGAAAAAATATTAAAAGACAAGGCTATTTTTGACGGAATGCTATCAAACCCAGGATTTATGGCAAAAGCTCCAGAAGCAAAAATAAATGAAGCAAAAGAAAAACAAGCAAAATTTGCAGAAATGCTTAAGGCAATTGAAGATAGAATGAATGGAATGAAATAAAAAGAGACTGCCAAAAGGGACAAAAAAATGGCACGGTTTTAAACCGTGTCATTTTTCTTTGCCCCTTTTTGTCGAAAACTTCTCATAATATGCTAAAACTTCTCATATTTCTCTATTGGAAAATAATGTAAATGGTAGTATAATAAAAAATAGCAAAGGAGGGGACAAGCTATGGAATTCATATTTACTGAAAAAGACAAGACTCTTAAGATTGTGCTAGAGTCTGAAATTGACCATCATCTTGTAAACAAAATAAGGAGGAAAGTGGATTATGAGATTCAAAGATATTTGCCTAAAAAGGTTGTATTTGATTTTTCTAAAGTTAACATTATGGATAGTAGTGGAATAGGCTTAATAATTGGAAGATATAAAATGGTGAGCATGCTAGGAGGATGCATTGAAATACAAAACACAAATCAAACAATCAATAGAATATTGTTAATGTCTGGTATTACTAAATTAATACCAATTATAGAAAATAAGGAGGAAGAAAAAAGTGAAAAATGTGTGTGAAAATAGAATGAAATTAGAATTTGCAAGTAAATCATGCAATGAAGCTTTTGCCAGGATTTCTGTTGCAGCGTTTGCATCACAGTTAGACCCTACAATAGAGGATTTGGCAGACATTAAAACAGCTGTATCAGAAGCGGTTACGAATTGCATCATTCATGGATATGAGGGGAAAGAAGGAACAGTAAAAATAGATTGCCAAATATTTGGAGATTGCATTCAAATAGAAGTATCTGATAATGGAAAAGGAATAGAAGATATTGAAACTGCAAAGCAGCCTTTATATACAACTAAACCAGATTTAGAGCGTTCGCGGAATGGGATTTACAATAATGGAAAGTTTTATGGATGAAATGAAGCTTGAGTCTATTGTTGGAATTGGCACGAAAGTAACTATGAAAAAATTGATAAAAAAGGAGTAGGCTTTAATGTACGAAAATACAACAGAAGAAATCCTAGATGCCCAAAATAATGTAGAAGGTGCTATGAATCATCTAGTAGAAAAAAATTCAGGGCTCATATGGAGTATTGTTAAACGTTTTAGTGGGCGAGGATATGAATTAGAAGAATTGTACCAAATAGGTGCGATAGGCTTTGTAAAAGCAATAAAAAGGTTTGATGCATCCTTTGAGGTAAAGCTTTCTACATATGCAGTACCGTATATGATACGGAGAAATAAAAAGATTTTTAAGAGATGATGGTCCAATAAAGGTTAGCAGAAGCATCAAAGAGCTTGCTGGAAAGATAAAAGAAATACAAAGAGAGTACATAGAAAAAAATGGTATAGAAATAACTGTTCAAAAGCTAGCAGAAATACTAAATACCAACAAAGAAGAAATTGCAGTAGCTCTTGAATATACAAAACCACTAGAATCAATATATGATTATGCATATGACGATGAAGATACATATAAAATAGAAAAAATAAATATAGGAAGGGATGAAGAAGGACAGATAGTAGATAGACTAACATTAAAAGAGTTAATAGATAACCTAGAATTAAACGAAAAGGAAATAATAATTTTAAGATACTTCAAGGACAAAACTCAAGCACAGGTT
>CAMVIX010000044.1 GCA_947167695.1 uncultured Clostridiaceae bacterium | reverse complement strand
CACAAATTTATTATTTTGTATATTAAATTCTTTCTTGAATTGTTCTTTTTATTACATCTTCTTGTTGTTCACGTGTTAATTTAGTAAAATGTACAGCATATCCAGAAACACGAATTGTAAGCTGTGGGTACTTTTCAGGGTGCTCCATTGCATCTTCTAGAAGACTTCTATCAAAAACATTTACATTAATATGATGCCCAGTATTTGTAAAGTAGCCATCTAAAATATTAATCAAATTATCAACTCTTGTTTTCATTTCCTTACCTAGAGTATTTGGAGTAATTGCAAATGTATATGAAATACCATCTTCTGCGTATTCATAAGGAAGCTTTGCAATTGAATTTAGTACAGCTAGTGCTCCATTTACGTCTCTTCCATGAAGAGGGTTTGCACCAGGACCAAAAGGTTCTCCAGATTTTCTTCCGTCTGGTGTACTTCCAGTATTTTTACCATAAACGACATTTGACGTAATTGTAAGAATAGATAATGTCTGTTTAGAATTCCTATAAGTATTGTGCTTTTGAAGCTTTCTCAAAAAAGTTTTTACAATTTCATTTGCAATTAAATCAACTCTATCGTCATCATTTCCGAACTTAGGAAAATCTCCCTCTGGAATATAATCAACAGCAAGGCCAGCTTCGTTTCTTACAACTTTAACTTTAGCATATTTAATTGCAGAAAGTGAGTCTGCAACAACTGAAAGACCTGCAATACCACAAGCCATTGTTCTTATAATATCTTTATCGTGAAGAGCCATTTCTAGAGATTCATAGCAGTATTTATCATGCATATAATGAATTGCATTAAGTGCTTTTATATAAATTTTTGCAACATATTCAAGCATTGCATCGAATTTTTTAGCAACCTCATTAAAATCAAGATATTCAGAAGTAATTGGCTCAAACTCAGGTGCTACTTGCTTTCCGGTAAGCTCATCTTTTCCACCGTTTATTGCGTAAAGAAGTGCTTTTGCAAGGTTTGCCCTTGCACCAAAGAATTGCATTTGTTTTCCAAGCCTCATGGCAGATACACAACAAGCAATGCCATAATCATCTCCTAAAGTAATTCTCATTAAATCATCATTTTCATATTGAATAGATGAACTTTCAATAGACATTCTAACTGTATATTTTTTGAAGTTTTCAGGTAATCTTGTAGACCAAAGTACAGTTAAATTTGGCTCTGGAGCATGTCCTAAAGTAGTAAGTGTATGAAGCATTCTAAAAGAGTTCTTTGTAACCAATGTTCTTCCATCTGTTCCCATACCGCCAATGCTTTCAGTAACCCAAACTGGGTCTCCACTAAATAGAGCATTATACTCAGGTGCTCTTAAGAAACGAATCATTCTTAGTTTCATAACAAAATGATCCATTAATTCTTGTGCTTTTTCTTCTGTCAAAGTACCATTTTTTAAGTCCCTTTCAATATAGATGTCTAAAAAAGTAGAAGTTCTTCCTAAACTCATTGCAGCTCCATTTTGATCCTTTGTTGCACCAAGGTATCCAAAATATAGCCATTGAATAGCTTCTTTTGCATTCTTAGCAGGAATTGATATATCAAAACCATATCTCTTTGCCATTGCTTTTAACGCTTCTAATGCCATTATTTGATCTGAAATTTCCTCGCGTGCGCGAATTATTTCGTCTGTAAATTCATCTCTTTCTAAAGTATAAAGTTCGTCTTTCTTTTCCTCAATTAAAAAATCTACACCATATAATGCAATACGTCTGTAGTCTCCAATTATTCTTCCACGGCCATATCCATCCGGAAGTCCTGTTATTAAATGAGAGCTCCTAGCTAGACGAATATCTGGTGTATAAACTTGAAATACACCATCATTATGAGTTTTTCTTAAATTATGATAAATATATTCTATTTGCTCATCTACTTTAAACCCATAGCTTTCAGCAGATTTCTCTACAATACGAATACCGCCATTAGGCATAATAGCACGCTTTAAAGGTGCGTCTGTCTGCAGACCAACTATTTCCTCTAAATCTTTGTCTATATAGCCTGCCTCATATGCATTTATACTAGATGGTGTTTTTGTATCAGCATCTAAAACACCACCATTTTCAGTTTCTTTTTTAAATAATTCTTCTACCTCACTCCATAGTTTCTTTGTTTTTTCACTCGGACCTACTAAAAATGATTCGTCTCCTTCATATGGAGTATAGTTTAATTGTATAAAATCTCTTACATCAATTCTTTTTTGCCAGCTTCCTTTTTTAAATCCATTCCATTCTTTAAATTGCATTTTAAATGCCCCCTTTTGCTTTTGAAATTAATTGTTATTCTAACATAACAGATATTACTTTACAATTGCAAATGCAACTTTTTAAAGTAAAAACATAAATTTATATAATCGCACATAAATGCCTATAAATAAACAAATGTTAAGTACGCCTCAAAATTATATAAGCATTAAAAAATAAAAAAACATAGCAAGCAAAGGAGCATATATATTATATAAAAGATCGTCTCCTCTAAACGCGGAAACTTTCGAGGAGTTTCAAATTATCTTGTTACGATAACTACTTTCTCGCACTTATCAATTTAGTAGAAGCCGGATACGACTTTTATATAATATATATGCTCCTCTGCCTGCTATAACTTTTCTACTATTTTAGACTTCTAAAATAGTTTTTGCAAAAAATTATAAAAAATACTTGAAAAAAAGAAAAAATATGATAAAATACAATAAGAAAATTTGTTTGGAGGAAATATTATGTTTGCATATATAAAAGGAGAATTAACAGCAAAAGGAGATACATTTGTTGTAGTAGAAGCAGGAGGAATTGGATATAAAGTATTTATGCCAGTGCCTAGCATTCAAAAAATTGGAGAAATTGGAGAAAATATTAAGGTGTATACCTACTACTATGTAAGAGAAGATGCGATAAATTTGTATGGCTTTTGTTCAGATGAGGAATTGAAAATGTTTGAATTACTTCTTTCCGTAAGTGGTGTTGGTGCAAAATCTGCTCTTCGGAATACTAGCAGAAGTAAGTCCATCAAATTTTGCAATGGCAATTATTACAAATGATGTATCAAAGCTCGTTAAAATACCGGGTATAGGTGCAAAAACAGCTCAAAGAATGATACTAGAGTTAAAGGATAAAATGAAAACAGTAGAGGCAGTAAATAAAGATGAAAAAGTTGCAAATGCTATTGTAGAAGAAGAAAGCTCGGGAGAAGCAATGGCAGCACTTCAAATGCTTGGCTACAATAGACGCGAAATTGAAAAAGTGTTTGAAAAAATCGATACAAAAGGAACGGGAGTAGAGGACATAATTAGAAAAGCTCTCGCTGTTTTAGGTAGATAATAAAGTTTCCCCTCGCGCTAGAAAGATATATTAAAGGAGAACATGTAATGGTAGATTTAACAAAACCACTAGCTTATCGCGTTCGCCCAAAGAGTTTAGACGAATTCGTAGGGCAAGAACACATATTAGGTAAAGACAAAATATTATATAGAACTATAAAAGCAGATAGGCTTTCAAGCATAATTCTATGGGGACCTCCAGGTTGCCGGGAAAACCTCACTTGCAAAAGTAATAAGTGAGACAACTAAATATAAATTTATGCGCTTAAATGCAGTAACATCAGGCGTTGGAGATATAAAAAATGCAATAGAAGAGGCAAAAAATTTCATGCTGAATCCATCTGGAAAATGCATTTTATTTATAGACGAGATACATAGATTTAATAAGCTTCAACAAGACGCACTTTTACCTTATGTAGAAGATGGTACTGTTATTTTAATTGGCGCAACAACTGAAAATCCGTATTTTGAAGTAAATAAGGCTCTTATTTCAAGGTCCATGGTGGTAAAGCTAGAACCTCTTTCAAAACAAGATGTACTTAAGGTTCTAAAACAAGCTTTAGCAAATGAAGAAGGTTTGGGAACATTTAATGTAAAGATAGAAGATTCTACGCTTGAAAACATTGCAGAGCTATCCGGAGGTGATGTACGTACTGCCTTAAACGGACTAGAAGTAGCAGTTTTAACAACGCAAATGGACAAAGATGGTTCTATAACAATTACAGACGAAATTGCAGCAGAGAGCATACAAAAAAAGAAGGCAATGTTTGATAAAAAAGGAGATTCACACTATGATAATATAAGTGCGTTTATTAAATCTATGCGTGGAAGTGATGCTGATGCTGCTGTGTTTTACTTAGCAAGAGCTATAGAAGGGGGAGAAGACCCTGTATTTTTAGCAAGAAGAATTGTAATTTGTGCTTCAGAAGATGTCGGAATGGCGAATCCAAATGCATTGGTTGTTGCAAACAGTGCAATGCAAGCGGTTTTAGCAATAGGTATGCCAGAGGCAAGAATAATTTTAGCAGAAGCTGCTGTATATGTTGCAGAATCTAAAAAATCAAATGCATCATATTTAGCAATAGATATGGCGTTAGAAGATGTAAGAACAAAAGACACAGGGGAAATCCCAATGCATATAAGAAATGCACCAGCTGATGGAATGAAAGACTTTGGATATGGTAAAGGATACTTATATCCACATGACTTTCCAGGGCACTTCGTGGAGCAACAATACTTGCCAGACAAAATGGTTGGAACGAAGTATTATGTGAAAGATGAGAATGTAGAATAAAAAGTAAGAAAATCGCCAATACTAAAAGTATTAGGTGGTTTTTTATGCTAAAAAAGATATTAATAGGTGCTTTTGCGGGAGTTGTCTGCGGATTTTTCGGTTCAGGTGGTGGCATGATATTAGTGCCAAGCTTCGTACATTTATTGGGCTTAGGCGAGAAAGAAGCAAGAGCTACATCTGTTTTTGCAATACTTCCAATGGCTATAATAAGTATGTTCTTTTATTTTCAAGCAGATTATATAGACTGGGCAATAGGAATAAACGCAGCAATAGGAGGAATTATTGGTGGATATATTGGCTCGAAAATTTTGAAAAAGGCACAAAACAAGTGGCTTAAAATCTTCTTTATATTCTTTTTAGTATATGTATCTATAAGAATGATATTCTTTTAAAGGAAAAGGAAAATGTTAGAAATTTTAACAGGCATAGTTTCTGGAATTGTAAGTGGCACAGGTATGGGAGGAGGCACGATATTAATACTTGTATTGTCTGGCTTTATGGGAATAGAGCAACATGTAGCACAGGCAAGCAATATTGTGTTTTTTATTCCAACTTCAATTGTAGCTATTATAGTTAGCACTAAACAAAAACTAATTAACTATAAGGTTGGAACTTTGATAGCAATTACGGGAACAGTAGGTGCTATAATAGGCTCAATACTTGCAAGTAAAATTGATTCGCAAAACTTAAAAAAATATTTTGGCATATTTTTGGGACTTATAGCACTTTATGAAATTTTTGGCTATTTTAAGGAGTATATTTCAAAGAGAAACATGCATACTAAAAAATAAAAAAGGAGGAAGAGAGTCATGAAATTTATAAAAGGTATGATAGTAGGTGGAATGATAGCGGCTGGAACTGCTATTGTTTGTGCAGATGGAATGTGTGCGAATAAGCATAAGATGATGAAAAAAGGAAAACAGTTTGCACGTAAAATGGGAATGATCTAATTGAGAAAAAGGCAATTGTGGACGTTTCAGTTTGGGGGCATTTGCCCCAAACTGAAACGTCCACAATTGCCTGTACAGGTTATTCAGTAACTTCTGTGTCAACATTTTCCTCGCTTCTTGGTTCTATCTTGTGGTCTGGTCTATAATCGCAATCTTTTAAATCTACACCCTTTAAGCACTTGCCTTCATGTTTTAAATCTGCACAAATTTTGTAATGTCTTACTTTATTTGCCCAAATTTGAACTTCATATTCTTTGTCAGGGCAAAGTGGTCCAAATACAAATTCGCCTTCCTTGTCTGTAAACGTATGAGAAACTGGTTTCCTTTCCCTGCCGTCAACTTCAATTAGTTTAACAACTGCATCTTTTACAGGGTCACCATAGCAATCTTTAATAATCCCATAAATAACATTTCTGTTATCTTCTGGAAGATTTATTTCTAAATCAAACTGCTTGCCTTTCTCAAGAAAACCATCAACATCTACGATAGGGCAAATATTCTTATCATATTCCATAGTAAAAATCATCCTTTCAAAATTATTTGCAATTAAGCTTATTACATATTATGAAGAAGGAAAGAAAATTGTTAC
>CAMVIX010000043.1 GCA_947167695.1 uncultured Clostridiaceae bacterium | reverse complement strand
AGTCATCTCCCATATTACCAAATGCCATAGATTGTACGTTTACAGCTGTTCCCCAAGAATATGGAATATCGTTGTCTCTTCTATATACATTTGCTCTAGGGTTGTCCCAAGATCTGAATACTGCTTTAATAGCTCCCATTAATTGTTCCTTTGGATCTGATGGGAATTCTGTTCCTATTTTAGCTTTATATTCTGCTTTAAATTCTCTTGCTAGTTCTTTTAAATCATCTGCTGTTAATTCAACATCTAGTTTAACGCCTTTCTTAGCTTTCATTTCATCGATTAATTCTTCAAAGTATTTTTTTCCAACTTCCATAACAACGTCAGAATACATTTGAATAAATCTTCTATAGCAATCCCAAGCCCATCTTGGATTATGGCTTTTTTCTGATAGAACCTCAACTACATCTTCATTTAAACCTAAGTTTAAAATTGTATCCATCATACCAGGCATTGAAGCTCTAGCTCCAGATCTAACTGATACAAGTAGTGGATTTTCTCTGTCTCCAAATTTCTTACCAGTAATTTGTTCCATTTTTCCAATGTATTCATTGATTTGTGCTTGGATTTCAGCATTTATTTCTCTTCCATCCTCATAATACTTTGTGCAAGCTTCTGTTGTAATTGTGAAACCTTGTGGAACTGGTAGTCCTAGGTTTGTCATTTCTGCTAAGTTTGCACCCTTACCTCCTAATAGTTCACGCATGTTTGCGTTTCCTTCACTAAAAAGGTATACATACTTTTGACTCATAAAAAAACCTCCTTATATTTTTATGTTTTAATTGTATCTACCTCAAAAATACCTATGTATTATATCTCACTATCTTACAAAATGCAATTAATTTTATAAAATTTTTTTGAAATTAAAAAAACATTACAATTTTGTTACAATAAGGACAGGATTTAACCCTGCCCCTTAAATAATGGATTTCTTTAATGATTTTTAGGCACACCCTGGAGTCACAAAATTTTCCTGTCAAATAGGACCGTCCATAATGACCTATGGTGCAGGCGGTGCTCCTGGTGGCGTGGCTTGTGGTCCTTGTATATGTTCAATGATTAAAGTATTATAAGCCTTCACAATATTATAAAAACGTAGTACTCCATCAGTTCGAACTGCCTCATCTCCATTTTGATCTATATTTTCAAAGCTATAGTGCCATCCTTGTGCTTCTGTTGTAGTAACAGTAGCAATGTTCGTACCGTTCTGATATAGTAAAACTGATACACTACTTGGCCTAGTTCCAAAATCGGCATCATGTTCCATCCATCCAATAGTACCATAAATATTTATCTTACCATTAGAAGGTACTGGAATTAAGCTATTAGATATTGTTGTGTAACTATACATTGAAAGTGGGCATCCTGCACCGTTAGTCATAGTATGTCCCTCAGTTTCATATCCGGCTACAGTTGTTTTTTGTTCTACTGTATATGTGTACGCATTCTCTTCTGCATCTTGTTCTGGCACATTATCAAATGAAAATTGCCATGTGTATCCTGTTCCTGTTACCATTTTTGTTTGATATTCTGTTCCATTTCTTTTTAGCACTACTTCAACACTTGCTGGTCTACCTTGTCCATTGTTATCTCCCCATATTATTTGTCCACCAACTGATGTTGTAGGTCCTGGTTCAGGTGTTGAAGTAATTACAGTATTTCCACTTTGAATTGAATTTAATATGTCCCATACCTCATTTATCTTTTGTTCTTCTTCTGTTACCTTTGCATTATATTGTGTTACTGCATTTTGAGCCTTGCCAAACAAATCTCCGCCATTTACGGAAATAGATATCGCTGTTCCTGCTAGGATAAGCAATACTATCACTGTAATTATTAAAGCTATTAATGTAACACCTTTGTTTTCTGCTTTACATTTGTTGTTCATAGAATTTCCCCTCCTTTATTCTTTTGTAGGCAATTGTTGCTTCTACATTCTGTATTTATTATACACATCTTATTTCACTTTGTCTATTAAAAAAACATTACAATTTTGTTACAATTTTGTTACAATTCAAAAGCACCTGAAATTTCAGGTGCTTTCTTCTTGGCAATTGTCATTACCAAACTCTTGGATTTCCTTCATTAAAGCTATTTCCTCTTGCAATATTTCCTTTGCTGAATCATTAAAGTATTCTCCCCAGTCTTTATTTAATAGTTCAACCATTTTTCCAATCCATTCTGCATCTTGCTTTAACACTTTTGCTCTTGACTTAATTAAATTCTTATTAGCTTCGTATCCACCATCAAGGAAAAATAGCTTTTTTGTATCACAGTAGTCATTGTAAAGCTCATCTGTTAGCTGAAACAGTTGCTTATACTTTCTACTTGCAAAAAATGAATCAACTATGTCGAGAACTGTTAAAATCGGGTACATAATGATATACAAAAGCCAGTTTACGCACTTCCGAAATACTTTTTTCATGGAAGGAATCCTCCTTTACAATTTGATATGATCATTATACCATTCTTTTTTCTCAGTATCAAGTAACATTTAATTACTATATTTCGTCTATTACTATTAAAAATGTCTCGTCACTTTGTGTTTTTACATTTTTGATAACCTTATTATTTCATTCATCATATTAGTCGTAAGTTCATCTAATACTTCTTTATTGTTTAAGTCTGCATCCTTATCTATTAAAATCGGCTTTCCATAATTTAAAGTTACTTTTGTAAAAGGTTTAAAACTTCCCTTTACGCCACACGGAATTATTGGTGCTCCAGATTTTGCCGCAATTAGAATAGCTCCGCTTTTTGGCTTTACTCCTTTTGCTAAGCCTTGTCTTGTTCCTTCTGGGAACATCGCTAATATTCCACCTTTTTTGAGTATTCTTAGTGATGTTTTTATTGCTTCAATATCTTTTCCACCACGTTTTACCGGGAATATGCCAAATATCTTCGCAAGCCATTTGATGAATGCATTTTTAAATAGCACATCTTTTGCCATAAAATACACCTGGCGTTTTTGCGTTGTTAATATTACTGCAGAATCAAGAGCGTGAACATGGTTTGGGCAAATTAGGCATGCTCCTTCTGCTGGAATATTCTCTTTTCCTGTTACTTTTGGTCTATATACTATTATTACTAAAAAATGAAAAATTGCTTTTAATATTACTCGCATTTTGAGTTTCCTTTCTTCGTTTCTATTGTATTTTCTATTATTTGGCTAACCTTATCAACTACTTCATCTATCGTATAATTTGTTGTATCTACTACTGTTGCGTCTTCTGCTATCATTAAAGAACCTATTTCTTTGTGTTTATCATTTTCGTCTCTTTGTTTAATGCTCTCTAAGACTTCTTCATATGTCATTGAAATGCCTTTTTCTTGCATTTCTTTGTATCTTCTTTTGGCCCTTTCTTCTACTGAAGCGTCTAAGTATATTTTTACATTGGCATTAGGAAAAACATATGTTGTTATGTCTCTGCCTTCCATTATGGCATTTTTTCCTTCTGCCATTTCTCTTTGAAGTTTTACCATATTTAAACGCACTTCTTTAATGCTTGATACTTGTGATACTATGCTAGATACCTCTTGGGTTCTAATTCTGCTTGTTACATCTATATCATCTAATAATACTTTTCCATTTTCTTTTAGCTCAATTTTTACTTGTTTCGAAATGTCAATTAGTTTTTCCTTTTCTTCCAAATTAATTTTTTCATCTAACGCTTTAAGAGCAATGCATCTATACATTGCTCCTGTATCTATATTTATTAAATTATATTTTTGAGCTATTTTTTTTGCAACGGTACCTTTTCCACTTCCGGCAGGTCCATCTATTGCTACAATAAAAGACATCTTACATACCTCCTATTATTTATCTTCTGGTATATGTATCCCTTTAGCAACAATGTCAATTTTTCCAACATTCATTGAAGTAAGATTTTCTATTTCTTTTTTACATCTAGTTTTAAACTCCTTTAGTACATCAAAAATATTATTACCATATTCTATCATTACTTCAATATAAATATTTGTATTACTTTCTACTGTTTCTACTCTAACTCTTGTAGCTTTATATACTTCCGGCATTTTATTTGCTACATATTCTATAATTTGCCTAAATACATTGTCTGATATCGTGAAATTACCCATATAGCTAAATGTTGGCCTTATAATGGATTTTTCAGATATATATGGCTTTTCCCCTTTTCCTTTAGATTTAAATATTTGAAGTGGATCTAAAAGATAACCTGAAAAATCTTTTTTTATCTCAAATGTTGGTACTGGAATTACGTGTTTTCCCTCCGTTTGTCTTATTCTTTTTGCTTCCTTCATTTCAGCTTCAGTCGCAACATCTGTTATATATATTCTCTCTTCCACCTCAGGCAAATCCAAATTTTTTGCAATTTTGTCTACCATGCCATCAGATGTTCCTAAGATTAAGATGCTTTCAGCTTTGTATCTTTTAAGTGCTCTTTTTATTTCTAGTTGCTCGTCAAGCCTCATAAATAATGCTTCTTTTACAGTTTCTATTTTAGTAGGAGCTTTTTTTGCTGAAGTCCCTGCAATTACAGCATTATCCTTAATCAAAAGTCCGTCATCTATTATGAAATTGATACCTTTTTCACTTGCTACCATCTGTGCTCTATAACTTTTTCCTGTTCCAGATGGTCCAATGAATGCATAAACTTTAATTTTTTGTTTCACTTTGAATTGCTACCTCATTAATATTTATACTTCTTACGTGATTAATTTTCTCCCATTTAGTGTCTCTTTTAAATAAACATTTAAAGTTTATAACAAGCCAAGATCCTAAAAATAATGGATAACATAATAATCCTTTAATCATAGGTTTTACAGGTCTTTTGTCTAACTTCATTATAACTACTGCTGTTGCTATTGGGAGTAAAAATGTAGGAATAATATAAAGTATATAACTTTCTATTAATTGATTTACCGTATAGCCTTCACCTAAATATAACATAAAGTTTACTAAAAGTTGCAATAAAGTTAATATAAACATAGGAATACTTCCAATTATATATAAAAGTCCATCAAAATTCATCATTGTTTTATGCTTTTTTACAGCGATTGCTAAATCCTTTGTATAATACTGTATGCATTGAATATGTCCAACCGTCCATCTTGATCTTTGACTCCAGGATTGCATAAATCCTGTTGGTTGCTCATCATATACTTTTGCATCTACTGCCCAACCTAATTTTCTGCCATTTATTATATTCTTTAATGAAAACTCTATATCCTCTGTTAAAGTTTTAGTGTTCCATCCTTCTGGCTTAATAACATCAAATTTTACCATAAATCCTGTTCCATTTATTAATGGAGATAAACCTAAGTTATATCTTGCTAAATGATAAAACCTATTCATTGTCCAGTAAAAAATTGCATATCCAGCTGTAATCCAATTATCTGAAGGATTTTTTATATCTCTGTATCCTTGAACTACTTCTTCACCCTGACATAATTTTTTATTCATATTTGTAAAGAAAGATTTATCTACAATGTTGTCTGCATCGAATACGCAAAATGCATCATAATCGGCATTTTCCTCTATTTTTTTTGCTAAGAACCATTGCATTGCAAAGCCTTTTGTTTTCTTTTCGGGGTCAAATCTTTCATATACTATAGCTCCTGCTTCTTTTGCAATATCTGCTGTCCTGTCTGTACAGTTATCTGCTATAACATATATGTCTATAAGTTCTTCTGGATAATCTTGTGCTTTTATACTTTCAACAAGATTTTTTATAACAGATTCTTCATTATGTGCAGGTATAATTGCCATAAATTTATGTTTTTTATTTTTTATTAATGGTTTATCTTTTAATTTAATTAATGAGCACAAGCTTATTGATATTTGGTAAATCCAAAATATAGATATTATCCATATTAGTGCTTGTTGCAACAAATATAAATATTTCACAATTTTTCTCCTTTTATTCTTCAATCAAATCTTTTCTAGTTAAATTTATTCTTCCTTGGTCGTCTATTTCATATACTTTTACAGTTACTTTGTCTCCAACATTTAGAACGTCTTCTACTTTTGCAATTCTTTCTTTTGCTATTTTAGATATATGAAGTAACCCTTCTTTTCCACCACCTACATCTACAAATGCACCGAATGGCATTATTCTTGTAACTGTGCCTTCATATATTCCGCCAACTTCAACCTCTCTTGTAATGTCTTCAACCATTTTTAATGCTTTTTGAGCTCCTGCATCATCTGATGAATATATAAATACTCTACCATCATCTTCAATATCCATTTTAACGCCAGTTTCAGCAATTATTTTATTAATTACTTTTCCTCCGGTTCCAATTACATCCCTTATTTTGTCTGGATTAATAGTAATATTTATAATTTTTGGAGCATATGGAGACATATGGTCTCTTGGTTTATCTATGGCTTTTAGCATAACTTCGTCTAATATATAGTTTCTGGCTATTCTTGTTCTTTCAAATGCATCTCTTATTATATCATATGATAGTCCATCAATTTTTATATCTACTTGTATAGCAGTT
>CAMVIX010000042.1 GCA_947167695.1 uncultured Clostridiaceae bacterium | reverse complement strand
AAATCTCTAACTCTAGGAAGCGCAACATTAAATAATTTATAGGCAAAATCATACATTTTTCCAGCTCTTAGCGTAACCTTAAGTCCTATGTTTGCTCCTTCTCTTAATTTGAAAGCTGCAATTGATTTTCTAGCTTTTGTTATAATTGGTTTTTGGCCTGTTATAATTTGTAAGTCATTCATTGCATTTTCAAGTGATTTAGGGTTGTCTTTTACATCTCCTAAACCAATATTTATAACTATTTTTTCTAATTTTGGAACTTGCATTATAGATTTATAATTAAATTTTTTCATTAATGCAGGTTTTACTTCTTTTTCATATTGCTCTCTTAAAGCCTCCATTTAAAATCTTCCTCCTTTCTATTTTAATTTACTTCCGCATCTTCTGCATACACGTACTTTTTCATCTTTTTCCATCTCATATCCTATACGAGCTGGCTTATTGCATTTTGGGCAAACTACATTTACTTTGCTAGAATGAATAGCGCATTCTATTGATAGAATTCCACTTTCTTCTCCTTGTTTTCTAGCTTTTACGTGTTTTTTTCTAACATTTACACCTTTTACAATGACTTTTTCTGTTTTAGGAATTACTTCTAAAACTTCTCCTGTTTTTCCTTTATCATTTCCAGATAAAATTTGTACAGTATCGCCTTTTTTTATTTTCATTTAGGATTTTCCTCCTTTTCTTTGATTTGTTTTATTATAATACCTCTGGAGCTAAAGAAAGTATTTTCATATACTCTCCATCTCTCAATTCTCTAGCAACTGGTCCAAAGATACGTGTTCCTCTAGGTGTTTTGTCATCACGAATGATAACAGCTGCATTTTCATCAAATCTTACATAAGAACCATCTGCTCTTTTTGTAGGTTTTTTTGTTCTTACAACAACTGCTTTTACGACTTCACCTTTTTTAACCATACCCATTGGAGCTGCACTTTTTACAGATGCTACAATAATATCTCCGATTCTAGCATATTTTCTATGTGATCCACCTAAACAACGGATGCACATAAGTTCTTTTGCACCAGTATTGTCAGCTACTTTTAATATTGTTTGTTGCTGTACCATGTTTGGTTTCCTCCTTTAACTATTTTACTTCTGCCTTTTCAAGTATTTCTACAACTCTCCATCTTTTATCTTTAGATAGAGGACGTGTTTCCATTACTCTTACTTTGTCGCCCATGTGACACTTATTTTCTTCATCGTGAGCTTTTAATTTATATGTTCTTCTAACTATTTTCTTGTAGATTGGATGTTTAACACTTGTTTCTACTGAAACTACAACTGTTTTATCCATCTTGTCAGAAGTAACAGTTCCTATCATTTCTTTACGAAGATTTCTTTCTTCAGACATTTTAGAATTCTCCTTTCACCTCTATTTTGTTAATTCTCTTTCTCTTTGAATTGTTTTTATTTTTGCAATTGTCTTCTTTACTTCTTTAATTTTTAATGGATTGTCTAATCCATTTGTAGCTAGTGAAAATCTTAATTTAAATAATTCTTTCTTTAATTCATCTAATTCCTTTGCTAGCTCTTCTGAAGACATTTCTCTTATTTTATTTATCTTCATTGCTATCACCTACCTCTTCTGCAGATTCTCTTGTAACAAATTTTGTTTTAATTGGTAGTTTGTGCATTGCAAGTCTTAGGGCTTCTCTTGCTGTTTCTTCAGGAATGCCTGCTATTTCAAACATTACTCTTCCTGGTTTTACAACAGCTACCCAGTATTCTGGGTTTCCTTTACCACTACCCATACGAGTTTCTGCGGGTTTTTTTGTTATAGGTTTGTCTGGGAAGATTTTAATCCAAACTTTACCACCTCTTTTTGTAAAACGTGTCATAGCAATACGTGCGGCTTCAATTTGGTTTGCAGTAATCCAACCAGCCTCTAGTGCTTGAAGTCCGAATTCACCTTCACTTACGAAATTTCCCCTTGTTGCTTTTCCTCTCATTCTTCCTTTTTGTACTTTTCTGTATTTTGTTCTTTTTGGCATTACTGGCATTAGTCTTCGCCTCCTTCTACTTTCTCTTTCTTAGTAGGAAGTACCTCACCTTTATAAATCCATACTTTTACACCTATTTTTCCATAGGTTGTATCTGCTTCACTAAATCCATAATCTATATCTGCTCTTAAAGTTTGAAGTGGAATTGTTCCTTCTTTGTAAAATTCTGTTCTAGCCATATCAGCTCCACCTAATCTTCCAGATACAGAAGTTTTGATTCCTAATGCTCCTGCTTTCATTGTTTTTTGCATACATTGTTTCATTGCACGTCTAAATGAAATTCTTCTCTCTAATTGTGCGCAGATATTTTCTGCAACTAATAGAGCATCTAAATCTGGTGATTTTACCTCAACTATATTTAGGTTTACTTCTTTACCTATCATTTTCTTTAATTCTTCTTTTAAGCTTTCAGCAATGTTTCCACCTTTACCGATAACTAAACCTGGTTTTGCAGTGTATACATTTACTTTTACAAATTTTGCAGTTCTTTCAATTTCAACTTTAGAAATTCCTGCTATAAATAATTTTTTCTTAACATATTCACGGATTTTGTGGTCTTCGATTAAATACTCACTATAATGCTTTTTGTCAGCATACCATTTTGAGTCCCAATCTTTAATTATACCTACTCTTAATCCATGTGGATGCATTTTCTGTCCCATGTTAAAAAAACCTCCTTTCCATTATTTTCTTTCTCTTAAAACTATTGTTATATGACTGGTTCTTTTTCTAATTCTTACTGCTGAGCCCTTTGCTGCAGGTCTTATTCTCTTTAATGTTGGGCCTTGATTAGCATAGATTTCAGCTATATAAAGATTTGATCTTGTCATATAATGATTATTCTCTGCATTAGCTATTGCTGATTTAAGCAATTTTTCTAATACTTCAGATGATGCCTTTGGTGTATATTTCATAATAGCTAGTGCTTCGTCAGCATTCTTTCCCCTAACTAGGTCAGCAACGATTTTTACTTTTCTACTAGAAATTCTAGCATACTTAAGTGTTGCTCTAGCCTCTACGACAGTTTCTACTGTCTCTTCTATTTTCTCGTCATTCTCTGCCACGGTTTTTTACCTCCTTGTTTTCTAATATCTATTTTACTGCTGATGCTTTTTCTCCGCTGTGTCCTTTGAAAGTTCTTGTAGGAGCAAATTCTCCTAATTTATGTCCTATCATTTCCTCTGTAATATATACAGGAACATGTTTTCTTCCGTCATGAACAGCTATTGTATGTCCTACCATTTGTGGATATATTGTAGATGCTCTTGACCATGTTTTTAGAACTTCTTTTTTGCCACTCTCGTTCATAGCTTCAATTCTCTTTAATAATTCAGGTGCTACGAATGGCTTTTTTTTGCTTGATCTTGACATGTTTTATTTCCTCCTCTTTACAATAAACTTATTAGAAGGTTTGTTCTTCTTTCTTGTCTTGTATCCAAGTGCTGGTTTACCCCAAGGAGTAAGTGGTCCTGCGTGTCCAACTGGTGCTTTACCTTCACCACCACCATGAGGGTGGTCTACTGGGTTCATAACTGTACCTCTTACTGTAGGTCTAATTCCTAAGTGTCTTGTACGTCCAGCTTTTCCAAGTTTAATATTTTCATAGTCTGTATTTCCTATTGTTCCTATTGTTGCTCTGCATCTAGCTAAAACTAATCTCATTTCTCCAGATGCTAGCCTGATATGTGCATAATTTCCTTCCTTAGCCATAAGCTGTGCTTCTGTTCCAGCGGCTCTAACTAATTTTCCGCCTTGGCCAGGATTTAATTCAATATTATGAATCATAGTACCTACTGGTATGTTTTCTATAGGTAAGCTGTTTCCTGGCTTAATGTCTGCATTTGCTCCAGACATTACTTTGTCTCCATCTTTTAATCCAAGTGGAGCTAAAATATATCTTCTTTCTCCATCTGCATATTCAACTAATGCTATATTTGCGCTTCTGTTTGGATCGTATTCGATTCCAATTACTGTAGCTTCCATATCATCTTTGTTACGTTTGAAGTCTACTATTCTGTATTTTTGTCTATTTCCACCACCTTGGTGTCTTACTGTTATTCTACCGCCAGCATTTCTTCCAGCATGTTTTTTCTTTGTTGCTAAAAGTGACTTTTCTGGTGTTTTCTTTGTAACTTCTTCAAACGAAGAAACTGTCATATTTCTTCTTGATGGTGTATAGGCTCTAAATTTTTTTACTGCCATTTTAATTCTTCCTTTCTATTATTTATTTTCCGAGTTATCTCTCGATAGTTTCGTTCTCAGCCTTTTCAAAGTTTATTTTCTTTGCTATTTCTGAAAACATTTTTTCTTCTTCCGGCGATTGGAAAATTACTTTCACAATGTTTTTTTTAGTCATTTCTATAGCCTCTGTAAGGCTATGTTTACCGTGATCTATATGCCCTATAGCTCCAATGTGTACTTTTTGCTTTTCATCTTCTTCTCTTTTCGCCTTTGCTTGTTTTATTTTGTTTCTAAAGATAGTGCTTCTTGATATTTCATTCATAGCTTATTCCTTTCCAATATCTAACATCTAATATTCAATATCTATATTAAGCTGTGAATTCATCTATACTGTCTTTATATTTCTTAGAAGATTTAACTTCTTTTCCACCTTTTCCTAAGTAAGATTTTTCTGTTGGATTTGTATCTATTTTTACAATAGCTTTTTTCCAATCTGATGTCTTTCCTTGATGTACCCCAACTCTTTTTTCTTTACCTCTTACTGTTACAGTAGATACTTTTAATACTTTTACCCCAAAAATATCTTCAACTGCTTTTGCAATTTGAACTTTTGTAGCTTTTTTATCTACTTCAAAGGTGTATTTTCCTTCATTCATGTCCATACTTGTTTTCTCTGTAACTATAGGTCTTTTTATAACTTCTTCTGCTGTCATTTAAGCATACACCTCCTCAATTTTCTTTATTGAATCAAGTGTTAAAACCACTTTGTTGCAATTTAGTAATTCATATGCATTCATACTATTTACAACTCTTGTTTTTACACCTTCAATGTTTCTGCTAGAATATTGAACGTTTTTGTTTTGCTCTGGTAAAAGGATTAATGTTTTCCCTTCTACTTTTAGGTTGTTTAATACCTTTGCCATGTTCTTTGTCTTAATTTCTTTTAATTCTAGTTTATCTAATATAACTATATTTTCCTCAGCTACTTTACTGCTTAATACTGATTTAACAGCTAAAGCTTTTTCTTTTCTATTTACTCTGTAGCTGTATGAACGTGGTTTTGGACCTAATGCAATACCACCTTTAATCCAGTGTGGAGCACGAATACTACCTTGTCTTGCACGTCCTGTTCCTTTTTGTTTCCATGGTTTTCTTCCACCACCAGAAACTTCAGCTCTTGTTTTGGTACTTTGTGTACCTTGTCTTTGATTAGCTAAATAGTTTGTGACAACACTATGTACTACTGTTTCATTTGGAACTATTCCAAATATTTCTTCTTTAAGCTCTACGTCGCTAACCTTTTTTCCATCTGCATTATATACATCTAATTTAAGCATTTATTTTTCCTCCTTTCCTAAGCCTCTTATACTCTCTTAACAGTATTTTTTATTTTTAAAATGCTTCCTTTAGCTCCTGGAACGCTTCCTTTTACTAAAATAACATTTTTATCTAAATCTACTCTTACAACTTCTAAATTTTGAATTGTAATAGTTCTGCTTCCCATATGGCCTGGTAATTTTTTTCCTTTAAATACTCTACCTGGTGTAGATGTAGGTCCCATTGAACCTGGTCTTCTATGATACATAGAGCCATGTCCCATAGGTCCACGGTGTTGTCCATGACGTTTAATTACGCCTTGGAAGCCCTTTCCTTTTGATGTGCCTTGCACATCTACCATATCGCCTACTGCAAATACATCAGCTTTTAATTCTTTGCCAACTTCGTAGTCGGCTACGTTTTCAACTCTAAATTCTCTTAAATATTTTTTTGGTTGTAATTTTAATTTTGCAAATTGTCCTTTTGCAGGTTTTGTTAGTTTCTTTTCTTTAACTTCTCCAAAACCAAGCTTAATTGCTTCATATCCATCTGTTTCGCAAGTTTTAACTTGGACTACTGTACATGGACCAGCTTCAATAACTGTAACTGGAATAACTTCGCCTTTTTCTCCAAAAACTTGTGTCATTCCAAGTTTTTTACCTATAATTGCTTTTTTCATTTTAAACTTTCCTCCTTAATGAGAGGTGAGATACTATGTATTAGAAGTTAGATGTTGGATATTAGTATCTTTTGTCTAGCTTCAAATCGTCAAATATCTTATTGCTCTCAATTTGTGCTTTCTTAATTAAGCACCTAACATTTTGATTGGATTGAAGATTTATATAGGTGATTGTTCTATTTTCCACTGCTCACCTCATACTTCTTGCCGCTCAAACTATAATTTGATTTCAATTTCAACACCAGCTGGTAAATCTAGTTTCATTAAACTATCAACTGTTTTTTGTGTTGGGTAAAGAATGTCAATAACTCTTTTATGTGTTCTCATTTCAAATTG
>CAMVIX010000041.1 GCA_947167695.1 uncultured Clostridiaceae bacterium | reverse complement strand
GCCTGAATATTGTAAACTATATCTTGTTGATTATGTAAATTCACAAAAGGAATTACCTTTTGTTGATTAATTCTAATAGATTGTTGACCTTGTACTGTTCTTACTATTCGATTTCCATTCACATCATAAGCAGCATTTTTTCCAGGAAAAGTTTCAATTCCTACTATTCTAAATAATCTAAGTTCTTTGAAAAATACACTTTCTAAGTTTAAATAAAAAAAAAGCTATAGTATCCTAAAATAGCATTAATAGGGGTAGGGAAGAAAAATAATTTTGGACATCCAAGCGAAGATGTATTAAAAAGGCTTGAAAGCTTGCGGTGCAAAAGTTTATAGAACAGATTTATGCGGTGAAATCATAATCAAAATAAATGACAATGGAGAAATTAAAGTTAATACAAATTTATAGACATATAAATTTGATAAAAGCTAATAGATTAAAATAAATGTATACATTTCCTTTTCTTGCAAATAATACAAGTAAAGAGGAGAGATAAGAATGAACCATAAATTAATTACTGGTATTATTTTACTATTAATTTTTATTGTTTGTATAGGAATAGGTGTGTATATTTTTAAAATAAATGAGCTTTCTAATACAAAAATTGAACATATTGCTGAAATTGCACAGGAAAAAGTGACAGACGAATGCGTAAAGGAAGCAGAAGAAATAGCTGAGGTAAATTCAATAGAAAAAAAGGTTTCACCAAATGCTATTTTTATTATGAAAAAAGAATTTAAAAAATGTGGACATAGCACAAAAAAATACGAACCAGCTCCACCGTATGCTGTTAATTTAACAGAAGGTGAATTAAAAAAAATGTATGAAAACTGGGAAATAGAGAGCTTTTCAAATAATGAAGTTGTTATGAAAAAAATAGAGGATGGAATTTGTGGTGAACACTTTGTTTTAAGAGATGCAGAAGGACAAATAGTAATATATCAGCTAGATGAAGACAATAATGAAAAGCTTTTAAAAAGAACAGGTATTATTGTAAGATATCTACCAGATGAAGATAAAAGTAACATAGAGAAGGGCATATTTGTAAATGGAAATGAGGCATTAAATAGATTATTAGAGAATTATGAATGAAAAGTGGGGGAAGCCCCACTTTTCAGCTATGTCTCAAATTGCTTATTTCTTTAAATAATCTTTTACGAAAAATGCCTTAAAATACATTGCAAGTGAAAATAATGTAAAAGCAACTGCTATATAGTATATATATGTGTCAAATGCTAGATTTAAATTGAATTGTTTAGATATCATTGAGATAAATATAGCAACATAAAACAATACAGTTGATACTTTGCCATACCATTTGCTAGATACTACTAAATCTTTACCATATAGGAAAGATGCGCCTACAACTAGCAAAAATTCTTTAATTAGTACAATAATCAAAATCCAAAGTGGTATTATGCCTTGAACAACTAGTACAATTAAAGTTGCCACCTGTGTACACTTATCTGCAAGCGGATCCATTAATTTGCCAAAGTCAGTTATGAAATTAAATTTTCTTGCAATATATCCATCTGCCACATCTGTAATTCCAGAAAGTACCAGAAACACAGCAGCCACAATGTAGTTATCATCTAAAGCAAAGCCTACTATAAATGGTACTAATAAGAAACGTATAATTGTTAGAATATTTGGTACATGCTTTAACATATCAAACCTCCTACTTCATAACTTGAAATGTTAAATGATCTTCTTCTAATGCTACATTTATGGTGTCTCCACTTTGCACATCAGCTCTTAAAATCATATCTGAGATTTCATCTTCTACATAGCGCTGAATAGTTCTTCTAAGTGGTCTTGCACCATATTTCAAATCTGTTCCTTTTTCTAAAAGGAACTTCTTAGCCGAGTCAGTTATTTCAAGTAAAATGTCTTTTTCACTAAGTGCTAATCTAGTATCTGCTAACAACAAATCTAGTATTTCTAATAATTGTGCTTCAGTCAATGGATCAAATACAATTATTTCATCAACACGATTTAAAAATTCTGGTCTAAAGATTTCTTTAAGAGAATCCTCAGTTTTGGATTTATCTAGTGTTTGTTTACCAAAACCAATAGAATTGTGGTTTAAATTAGAACCAGCATTAGATGTCATTATAATAATTGTGTTTTGGAAGCTAACTGTATTTCCTTGAGAATCTGTAAGTTTGCCATCATCTAATATTTGAAGCAAGATATTAAACACATCAGGATGAGCTTTTTCAATTTCATCTAATAGGATTATAGAGTATGGCTTTCTTTTTACTTTTTCTGTAAGCTGACCGGCATCATCATAACCAACATAACCTGGAGGTGATCCTATAAGTTTGGAGGTGGAATGACTTTCCATGTATTCAGACATATCAATTCTTATAATAGAATCCTCATTTCCAAACATTTCTACCCCAAGAGTCTTTGCAAGTTCCGTTTTTCCTACACCTGTTGGACCTACAAACATAAATGAAGGTGGCCTTTTTGTGCTTTGCAAGCCAGCTCTATTTCTACGAATTGCTCTTGCAACAGCTTCAACGGCGTAATCTTGACCGATAATACGTTTGTGCAGGTTGCACTCTAGATTAAGCAATTTCTGAGTTTCTGTTTCAGTAATTTTCTTCACTGGTATTTTTGTTAAACTCTCAATTACAACAGCAATATCTTGAACTGTAAGACTTTTTATTGTTACTTTTTTATTTAGCTCTTCTATTTTTTCTAGTAAGCTACATTCTTTAGTTTTGAGGGTAGCTGCTTTCTGATAGTCTTCAATCGAATCTGTTGAAACAGCTTCATCTTTTTCAGCTTGAACTTTTGCCAGTTCATTTTTTAAAACTTCTAATTTATACAATTCTTTATTGTTTAAATTAATTCTTGAGCATGCCTCATCTAAAATATCTATCGCTTTATCTGGTAAGAAGCGGTCATGAATGTATTTTTCAGACATCCTCACGGTTTTATCTATTACATCATTTGATATTTTAACTTTATGGAAATCTTCGTAATATTTTTTTATTCCTTTTAAAATATTAATAGTATCTTCAATGCTTGGTTCTTCAACAATAATTGGTTGGAATCTTCTCTCCAAAGCAGAATCTTTTTCAATATATTTTCTGTATTCCTTTAGTGTTGTAGTACCGATTAGCTGAATATCACCATTTGCAAGACTAGGCTTTAGAATATTTGCTGCATTCATAGCCCCTTCGCTATCTCCAGCACCTATTATATTGTGAATTTCGTCAATTACCAAAATTATATTACCGTATGTTTTACACTCTTCAATGATACCCTTCATACGTCCTTCAAATTGCCCTCTAAATTGCGTCCCTGCAACTAAACTTGTCATATCAAGCAAATATACTTCTTTGTTTAGAAGTTTAGCAGGAACTTTTTGATTAGCAATTTTTATTGCTAGACCTTGAGCAATTGCAGTTTTACCAACACCAGGCTCTCCAATCAAACACGGATTGTTTTTAGAACGTCTATTTAAAATTTGAATCATCCTTTGAATTTCACGGTCTCTTCCAATAACTGCATCTAGTTTATTTTCTCTGGCTTTAAGAGTTAGATTTGTTCCATAAGTGTCTAGGAAACTTTTTTTCTTTGGTTTAGGAGTCTTTTCAGTCTTGGTTTTCTTTTTTGAATCTTTATTTTCATTTTGATCGTTAGGCTGAGTAGGAATTCCCAACATATTGGATAAAATAGATCCAATTGGCATTTCACCTGTGTTTTCATTTGAGAGATTTTCTGAAATATCACTAAAAATATCTTCAAATTGTTTAGACATATCTTCTAAATTTTCATCGCTTAAATTTGCTTGCTTTGCAAGAACTTCTAAAGGATTTATACCTTTTTCTTTAGCACAATTATAACAATACCCCTCAAGAGAGGTTTTATTACCATCTACTTTATTAATAAAAATAACAGCTGTATTTTTATTACATATTGAACATAACATATTTTTTCTCCCTGTAAATAATATAGTAATCTAATAATACTCTAAAATGCAAGAATAGTCAAGAAAACTATTGAAAAAATAAATCTCAAATGATATACTAAAAAAGAGGTTGATAAATTATGAGGTCAATTAAGAGTATAATAAAAAGCTTAACTTACAAGCAATTAATAGCCTATACAGCAATATTAGTAACGTGCATTGCTATAATTGGAATTGCAGTATATTTTAGCGTTTTTTATTACAATGATAAACGTCCAAACATAACAATAACAGATGAGCAGCAAATTAGAGAGGCAGATATTGAAAGACGAAAAACAAATTTTACGGAGATATTTAGTAATTCAATTATAAAAACCAATGAGCAAGAAAACAACATAAAAAAAATAGACAACACAAAAGATATAGTTTTTTCTATATACGAAATTGATATGTACAAAGAAAACAAGTATGATTTAAACATTAATTTACCGGCAATTAATATTGACAGTAACCTAGCAAGAAAAATAAACAAGGAAATAATTAATGTTTTTGGGAAAAAGGTAAATTCAATAGCACAATCGTCTGAAGTTTTAAGTACATATAATATTGATTATGTTGCATTTATGAAAGATGATATTTTATCATTAGTTATTAAAGCAACATTAAAAGAACTAGACAATGCACAAAGAGTTATTATAAAAACATATAATTATAATATAAACACTGACGAGGAAATTGAACTAAAAACATTGATTGAAAAAAAGAATTTAGATGCAAACAAAGTATATCAAGATATTATAAAAGAAATAGAAAAAGTTAATTCGAAAAATGATGCTTTTGCTACACTTGGATATGAGGTGCGCAAAAGAAATACTGATGATGTGATATATTTGCTTGAAAATACAAATAACTTTTTTATAGACACAGATGATTATTTATACTTGATATATGCTTATGGAAATAACGAGAATACAAGTGAAATGGATATCGTAATTTTTTAAAATTTTATAAAATCTGACCCGCTGAAATTTGCTTTCAGCGGGTCAAATTTAAAAAACAAAAGGGGATGTTTTTAATTTCGCGAATCATTAGGATTAACTAACTGATTCTGAATTTATTATACTTATTAATTATGAACATTGTGTGAATACAATGTAATTGAAAGGTTAATTTTGTTCTGCAAGAGTTACTGCAATTTCAATTTCCTTTCCGTCACGAGAAACTTTTAATTTTATTTCTTCTCCAATTTTATGACTGTTTTTTATGGCATTTAAATCATCCATAGTTTTTACTTCTTTTCCATCAGCTTCAATTATAACATCACCAGCTTTTAATCCAGATTTTTGACCAGCTGAAAAATCCTCAACAGTTCGTACATATACACCAATAGGTAAATTATATTTTTTTGCTGTTGCTTCATCTAAGTCTAAGCCAGAAATACCAATATATGGCCTTTTTACCTTGCTATATTGAATTAATTGCTCATATATATCAATTGTGCTATTTATAGGAATTGCAAATCCCATTCCTTCAATGCCTGTCCCAGAGAGCTTTAGGGTATTTATTCCAACAACTTCTCCCTTGCTATTAACTAGAGCACCACCGCTATTACCTGAGTTAATTGCAGCATCTGTCTGAATTAAAACGAATTTTGTACCATCATTATCTGTAACCTCACGGTTTACTGCACTTACAATTCCTCCAGTAACACTATTTTGCATTCCCAAAGGATTTCCTACTGCCATAACGAATTCACCAACTTTAAGATTATCAGAATTACCAAGCTTTGCAGCTGTTAACCCATTTTTTTCTATTTTGATAACTGCTAGATCTGTTTCTTTATCTGTACCAACTATTTTTGCTTCATATTCGGTGTCATCACCAAACAAGTTAACAGTTACTTTTGTTGCCTCAGACAATTGATAAAAAGTGGAACTAGAAGATGTATTAACTATGTGGTTGTTTGTCAAAATATAACCATCTTCCGAAATAACTACACCAGATCCAGATGCAGATGCAGTAGAACTTTGCCTTGAGAAAATGCTGTTTACATTGTATTCCACATTTATTCCAACAACCGATGGCTGAATAGTTGCGGCGACTCCTACAGCAGTATCAGAGAAATTTGATAAAGAAACTAAGCTCGCACTAGTAGTTGCAGTAGTGTTAGGAGAAGAGGTTGAAACAATACTAGAGCTATTTGTAGGGCCTAGTATCTTTTCCCTAACAGCAGGTACACCAAAACAGGTTCCAACAACCAAAGTTGCACCAATAATTCCACTTGCAAAAGGTACTAGCACACTTTTGCCAAACCCAGAAGAGCTTCTCTTTGAATCCATTACAATTTTCCTATAAGTATTTTCGTTTTCGTCCATTGTAAATTACCTCCTAAAAATCATTAATAATATAATAACTCAAATCTATTTAATAATACAATAGAAATGTGAAAAAAATGTGAAAAATTATTGAAAAAATGAGTCAAAGGGTAGTATCATTTTGCAAGAAAGAGTGCTTCGGCTGGAGGACGTAAATTAATGCAAAACTATATAAATATTTTTTTTAAATGTCTCAAAAAATTTGAAACATTGCGGGAAAAATTTTCACTTTTTGATAAAAAAAATAGAAAAAGTATTGAAATAAAAGCATAAATAGTATAAACTAATAATGCAAATGAAAGGTAGAAAACCTTAAGAATTAGCAAAGCACATTGAAAATTGGATAAGAGCGTAGAAAAAGAATAAATATGCAATTTTTGAGCAATGCTAATTCTAAGTAAAAATATACCCTAATGCAAAAATGTAAATGATGTAGAGGTCGCATATCATGCGACCCACAATGCAATTATAATTTATTGTGTAGGGGCAAGTCTTGTGCCTGCCCCTACATAAACAATGTAATTACATACGGGCGGGCATAAAACCCGCCACTACAACCCAAAAAATCAAAAGAGGAGGAATTTTTTTATGAACAACAAATGTAAAACAAGACAAACAACACAAAAGGGAATAACCTTAATCGCTCTTATTATTACAGTCATTGTCCTACTAATCCTAGCAGGAACAGCAATATCAATTAGCATAAACGGAGGAGACTTATTCGGCAAGGCACAAAATGCAGTAACACAGTATAATGCAAAAGTAGCAGAAGAAGAAACAAAAATAAATGAAGTATGGGACATATTAAATTCAATAAATGGAGGAGGAACTGGAAATCCAACAGCAACACCAGAACCAACACCAGAGCCACTACCAGCAGAATGGGGAACAACAGCATCAACATATGTAGCAAGCGCATACCCAAGTAGCACAGCTCCACAAAAAGCGCCTATTCCAAAGGGATTTAAAGCATCAATTTATGAAGGGGAAACAACAATAGCAGGAGGGCTAGTAATATACAAAACAACAACAGATTTAGTAGCAGATGCAGGAAGTTCAACAACAAACCATGATT
>CAMVIX010000040.1 GCA_947167695.1 uncultured Clostridiaceae bacterium | reverse complement strand
TCTATCTACTTTTTCTTTTTTATGTAATTCTAGTTTCTTTCCAACTTTTCCATAAAACTTTGCTTCAAAATTTTTCTTCGTTTTTTTATCTTGTAGAATAGCATATATATTCCAGTATTCTTCTGGAATAAATTTTTCTATTTCTTCTTCCCTATCTACAATTAGCTTTACTGCAACAGATTGTACTCTACCTGCAGATAATCCTTTTCTTACTTTTTTCCAAAGTACAGGGCTCATTTTGTAACCTACTATTCTGTCTAGCACTCTTCTTGCTTGCTGTGCATCTGTTAAACTCATATCTATCTTTCTTGGTTTCTTTATTGCTGTTTGTACAGCTTCTTTTGTAATTTCATTAAATGTTACTCTACAAACTGAGTCTTCTGGTATTCCTAAAATATATGCTAAATGCCATGCTATTGCCTCTCCCTCACGGTCAGGGTCAGTTGCGAGAATAACTGTATCTGCATTTTTTGCATCTTTTTTTAATTCGTTTATTAATTTTGCTTTTCCTCTAATATTTATATATTCTGGTTCGAAATCATGTTCTACATCTATTCCAAGTTTTGACTTTGGAAGGTCTCTTATATGTCCCATAGATGCTACAACCTTCGTTTTCCCTCCAATAAATTTTTTTATAGTATTCGCCTTTGCTGGTGATTCCACAATTATTAACTTGTCTGCCATTGTTCTCTCCCTTTCACTTTAGTTTGAAGGTATTATATAATAATTTCTTTTGATTGTAAAGAATAAATTATAGTTTAAAGTCAATTGAACCATAATAGGACAGGTTTTAAACCTGTCCTAAATTCATTTTTTTAAAGTGTCTTTGCAATTTCCGTCATTGTATCTTCTAATCCTATTGGTGTAACTTTGTTTCGTTTTAATAATTCCAAAATATGGTCTATTTTTGTTTCATTATCAGTAAAAAGATTTACCTTTTCACTTTCTACTTTTTCTTTTCCCCCCAAATGTTCTGTTTTTACAACCTCTACTGCATATTGATTTTCATCTTTAATTTTATAGTAAGTAAGTTCAATTAAATGGTTCATTCGTGTTTCAACTAAATCTTGTAATTCAAGTCTTTCTTTTCCATACAAACTCTTTAGTGCACACATAATTTATCCCCTTTCTTATGTAATATTTGTCTTCCAGTATATTTTTACGAAAAAGACTTCTCCACTATACTATAGTTTAATAAAATATTCAAGGGATTATAAATTATATTACCTTTATTTACCAATTTTTTCAATTAATGGCTTCATTCTTATATAATTGCTCTTATTTCTGCATAAATCTTATTCTCTACATCTTTTACTTCTTTTTCTTTTGCTTTCATTCCCATTTCTTCTAACTTACCGCCCGAGTTAAAATTTCCTGAATTGTATTTGAAAGAATGTCTGCATTTAAATTTTTATCTAGGATAATCTTTCCTGCTCCACTATCGGCTAGCACTCTAGCATTATACTCTTGATGATTCTCTGTTGCATATGGAAGTGGAATGAATATTCCTGGTTTTCCTACTTTTGAAAGCTCTGTGATAGTCATAGCACCACTTCTTGATACTGTTAAATCGCAAGCATTTAATACTTCACCCATATTGTAAATATATGGTACTATTTTGGCATTTTTTAAATTATGAATTGCAAGCCCTGCATCTTCTAGTTTTTCTTTTATAATATCATATTGTGACTGTCCTGCTGCCCAGATTATTTGATAATTTGTATTTTTATTCGTTCTTATTATATCTAGCATTGTTTCATTTATGCTTCTGGCTCCTTGGCTCCCTCCAAATACTAATACCACTGGAAGATTTTCTTTAAGCCCTAATGCTATTTTTATTTTTGACTTTTGCTCATTTGTCAGGTTCAAATCTTCTACTTTCGTTGGGGTTCCTGTGACTACAACTTTTTTTGCTTTTGGTAACCTTTTTTTCGCATCTTCAAATCCTACAAACACCTCGTCTACTTTCCCTGAAAGAGCTTTAATTGCAGCTCCCGGGAACGCATTACTTTCATGGAGTACCGTTGGTATTTTTAAACTAATTGCCGCCATAAATACTGGCATGCAGATGTACCCACCTGTACCAATTACAATATCTGGTTTAAATTCTTGTAATATTTTTTTTGCGTCTTTTTTAGACTTTAATGTTTTAATTATTTTTCTTATATTTTCTATTGTTAACTTTCTATTAAAACCGTAAGCCTCTACTGTTTTAAGTTCATAGCCTGCTCTTGGTACAAGGTCATTTTCTAACCCTTCTGTTGTTCCTATAAACATAATTTTAGAATCTTTTTCTTCTTGTTTTATTTTATTTGCTATTGCAAGACCTGGGTTTATGTGCCCCCCCGTTCTTGCAGCTGCAATAACTACTCTCATATGAACCTCCTTGTGGTTGAGGCAATGGGGACGTACTTTATGCCTCACACTTTATTCATGCTTCTTGATATATTTAATAAAACCCCTACACTTGCAAGTAAAATAATTAATGCTGTTCCTCCATAGCTGAAAAATGGCAGTGGCATTCCAGTTACTGGCATTGAATTTGTTACAACTGCAATATTTATGATTACTTGTATTCCTATTAAAGCTGTTACACCTATTGCAAGTAAGCTTCCAAAAGTATCAGGTGCTTTCATTGCAATCAGTATTCCTCTCCAAATAAATATAGCAAAAAGCAAAATTACAACTGTGCATCCAACAAAGCCGAGTTCTTCTGCTAATACAGCAAATATAAAGTCGTTATGTGGAAAAGGTAAATACAAATACTTTTGCTTGCTATTTCCAAGTCCAGCTCCAAATAAGCCTCCTGAACCTATTGCATACAAACTTTGTATTATCTGCCAGCCGTCTCCTGTTTGGTCTGCCCATGGGTCTAGAAATGATGTAAGTCTATCAAATCTAAAGTTACCTTTTCCTGAAATCTGTGCCATAAGAACTAAAGCACCTACACCTGCTCCTGCTGCTCCTACTCCTAGTGTTAGGAAATCACGAAGTCTTGTTCCTGCAATTAACATCATTATTGAAGTTACAGCAATTATTACAATTGATGCACTTAAGTGGTCTTGGAATATTACCAATATAAAAATTGGTGGTATTAGCCATATAAAAGGCTTTATAAATCCTTTCCAAGTTGATTTTAAATCATCTTTATGGTCTGCTAAATATGCAGCAAAAAACACTATGAGTCCTATTTTTGCTATTTCTGAAGGTTGAAAAGATCCGAAGTGGTCCTAAATCTATCCACCTTTTTGCGCCATTTGCATCTGTTCCCATTATTGGGACTAATGCTAAAAGCCCTACTGAGCCTAAATATGCTATTTTATATAGTGGTTTATATTTATGATAGTCAATTCTAGAAATAAAAATCATTAATACAAGACCGATGCCTGCTGCTAAAGCCTGTCTTGATACATATGCATAGCTATTTCCCGACTCTGCAAGTGCCGCTGGTGATGATGCAGATAGCACCATAATTATTCCTAAAGCCAACAATAAAAGTACTGTTATTACTAATACAAAATCAACTGGTTTTCCTTTTTTATTATTCTTTTGCTGAAACTGTGTAATAGTGTTTGAAAACGTGTTACCGGCGTTTCAATTGCTTTGTTTCGCCATAGGATTTGTTCTTCTTCGGTAACACTCCTTTTCTTGACGTAGCTTTTTCAGTCATTTTTCTTTCCTTTCTTATATAGAATATAGTCCTATTATGCAAGCAATTAAAGTTATAATACAAAATACTGATACAATTTTATTTTCTCTCCACCCTGATAATTCAAAATGATGATGCAAAGGTGCCATTTTTAGAATCCTTTTTCCAGTTGTCTTAAATGATATTACCTGTGCCATTACTGAAATTGTTTCGATTACTGGTACTAGTGCTATTAATAATAGTAATAACGGCATTTTTAAATAAATTGCTATAGCAGAAATTGCCCCACCAAGCATAAGAGAGCCAAGATCACCCATGAATACCTTTGCTTTATGAAGATTGAATATTAAAAATCCTAAGCAGCTTCCTACGCAGATACTGCCAAATACTACTACTTCTTTCACATCAAATACTATAGCAATTACAGTTAATGTAGTAAGTATTATGCTACTTACACTTGTTGCTAATCCATCTATTCCATCTGTTAAATTAATTGCATTTGTTGTTGCTAACATTACTAATACTATTAATGGAATATACACCCAAGTTGGAAGTGTTACAATTGAATTTGCAAATGGAATTACAATTTGTGTTCCAACATTTAAGACATTTACAATATACACTGCAAACAAACTCGCTATTATTAGCTGTCCTAGCATTTTAAGTACTGGACTTAATCCTTTTGTATCTTGATGACGTAATTTTTTAAAGTCATCCACAAAGCCTACTAATCCAAATCCAACAGTTACAAGTAATAATGGTATTATGTTTCTAGCTACTGCAAGCTCTTTTCCTCGATAATATAAGTAACCTCCAATACTGCAAATAATAATACTTATTAGCATTATTATTCCTCCCATTGTTGGTGTTCCTTGTTTTTTTATATGTGACTGTGGACCATCATCTCGCTCGTTTTGCCCTACTTTTAGTTTTCTAAGAATAGGAATAATAAGAACTGATAGTACAATGCTTACTACAAATGACAGTAATAATACTTTTATTTGAAAATCTAGATTCATGGTTTGCTCCTTTTTTTATTTCTTTGAATAGTATATATTATTTATTTTTTACGCCTTGCTGTCGATCCCTACATATCCAATTGCTAATGTAGGGAGCTTCAATCGCACTTCGCTCATTACACTCGCTCCGTTTGTTCGCTACGCAGCGTTTTAAAATAAATAATATATACTATTCAAAGTATTTTGCATAATTATTTCACAAATTTATTTCATTTCCTTAATAATTTCTCTTACAATTTCTCTTTCGTCAAAGTGATTCTTCTTCCCGTTTATTTCTTGATATGTTTCGTGTCCTTTTCCAGCTAAGACTATTATATCTCGCTTATTTGCCATTTCTATGGCATATTTTATTGCATCTCTTCTATTATCTATTACAATATATTTTCCTTTTGCCTTTTTCATTCCAGCTTCTATTTGTTCTATTATTTTTATTGGTTCTTCAGTTCTTGGATTATCTGAGGTAATGATAGTGAAATCTGCTATTTGTCCAGATATTTCTCCCATTATTGGTCTTTTGGCTGTATCTCTATCTCCTCCGCAACCGAACACTGAAATTACTCTTCCTTGGCAATAGGCTTTTACTGCTTTTAGTATACTGCTTAGGCTTTCTGGTGAATGAGCATAGTCTATCATTATTGTAAGACCTTTTTTATTTGGTACAAGTTCACTTCTGCCAGGTACTCTTACATCCAATAATGCCTCTTTTATATTTTCTGGTGTTACTCCTAGTTTTTTTGCAACACTTATTGCAGCTAAACTATTGTACACACTAAATCTTCCCGGTATGCTTACCTTTACTCTTTCATTTTTTTCTCCAAGCTTTACTTTAAAATCCACATATGAATTTGTAACTGTTATGTCCTTTGCAAGCAGGTCTGAACTATTATCTATTCCATATGTTTGTATATCATTTTCTGGCAACATCTTTTTTATCTGCGATACTTTTAAATCATCTGCATTTATAAAACCTATTTTGCACATTTTAAATAATTTTAATTTTGAATTAAAATAGTCTTCCATATCTGGGTGCTCTTTTGGACTTATATGATCTTCTGAAAAATTTGTAAATACAACCATATCAAAGTTACATCCCACAACTCTATCTAGTTTTAAACTCTGTGAGGATACTTCCATAATCACAGTATCTACCTTTTCTTTTACCATTTCGCAAAATAACCTTTGCAATTCTAAACTATCTGGCGTTGTTCTGTCACTTTCGCCTAATGATTTGCTTCCTATATATTTTGCTATTGTACCAATTAAACCAACTTTTTGTCCTTGCTTTTCTAGCAATTTTTTTATCATAAACGTTGTTGTTGTTTTACCTTTTGTTCCAGTTACTCCAACTAATTTAAACTTTTTTGATGGGTTATCATAAAAATTACATGCAACAATTGCTAAAGCGTACCTTGTATTTGGTGCAACAATTATTGTTACATTCTCTGGAATTTTTATATTTTTCAAATTGCTTCCTGCCTGCACCATTACGCATTTAGCACCATTTTCTATTGCTTTTTCAATAAATGTATGTCCATCTGTATCGAAGCCCTTTATTGCTACAAACATATAGTCTGGTTTAACTTTTCTCGAATCACTTTCTATTCCTTTTAGATCAAGCTCCAAGTTTCCTTTTGCCTTCAATCCTTCAAGCCCCGCTAAAACAGATTTAAGTTTCATGTGTACATGCCCCCTAGTCCAATTTTACATACATATTATATAATTAAATTTTATTTTTGTATATAGTTTTTTATGTTTTTTCTTTTCAAGATTTTATAAGCCCGTCCTCTTTTCATTCTTTTTGTATAAAGTTTTGTTTAAAATATGGACATTTTCTTTTTAATAGTTTATAATTCTTTAGAGTGGGAGGATATACTTATGACAAAACAAGAAAGTCCAAATGAATTGAGTAAAAGTGCTATTTATAGTGCTATTAGATTAGAACAACATTCTAGAAAATCTATTTTATCTGTTATGCAAAGACTAGGCGAGTCTTCTGAACCAGTAGATATAGAAGCTACTGAAAGAATCAAAGCTTTTTTTGAGGGTTTAAAAGGAGCTCTTGAATCTTGCAATCATAATATTGAAGTCTTGCAAAAACTTGCTAAAAGCGTAGATGGAGTTTTTGTATCTAATAATAATCTAGCTAATGAGAAAGTAAATGTTCCGGATGTTTACGTTTCTGATTCGAAATATAAAGAAAACACTTTGCTTATATCTGAAACATCTGGTAGAGTTCTTCTTCCCTTTAACCTTTCTAATTTAAAGGATGAAATAAAGAATTCTAAAAAGAAATATTCTTCTGTTGACGAAATTATACAAAAAAAATACACTATTCCTTATACTGTTTTTAAAAATCCTTTTATGGCGAGATTTCGAGAAAGCTATAAGCTAATGCGCAATAAAGAAAAAGCTTCAATAAAAGAGGCATTTGATTTAGGACTTGAGCTTATGTTTAATTATAATTTACATCCTGCAATTATTTCAGCTTGTAAAAATTTAGATGAACTTGATATTTATTTAGATTATTTAGATAATAATGAAACAGATAAGTTTGATATATTTAAAATTGTGTTTGAAATAGCTCCGACAGTAGTTAAGGCAAAACATGGATTTTAAAATTAGCTCTTACATTTTTACTAATTTTATTTAATTCATTTCTTCTTAGCTTTTCTTATGCAAATATGGGGACAGGATTAATCCTGTCCCCATATTTGCAATTAATTTTCTAGTTCATTTGTCTTTTACTCTTCTTGTAC
>CAMVIX010000039.1 GCA_947167695.1 uncultured Clostridiaceae bacterium | reverse complement strand
TTAGTAGTACATCCTCGGAAATGGCAATCCAGATGGAACATTAGTAAATGCTGTTTTGGCTTTAAGCAAAGACAGCCTATCTGGAATTGGTGGAGAAATAAGACCAGGAATAGTTCACAGACTAGATAAAGATACATCAGGGCTCATTATAGTTGCAAAAAACGATAGAGCACACATAAATCTTTCTGAGCAGATAAAGAATAGAAAGATTAAGAAAACATATATAGCTCTTGTAAGGGGAAATGTAAAAGAAAACGAAGCAACAATTAATATGCCTATAGGCAGGTCTGATAAAGATAGGAAAAAGATGGCAGTAAAGAAAAATGGGAAAGAGGCACTTACCCATTTTAAAGTGATAGAAAGATTTAATGGATATACATTACTTGAGGTAAAAATTGAAACTGGAAGAACTCATCAAATTCGTGTCCATTTATCAGAAATAGGCTATCCAGTAGTTGGAGATGCTGTATATTCAAATGGTAAAAATCCTTTTGGAGTAAGAGGACAGCTACTTCACGCACAAAAACTTGAATTTATCCATCCAATTACCGGAAAAAATATGGTGCTAGAGGCTAATATGCCAGAAGAATTCAAAAATGTAATAGAAGATCTAAAACAGATTATGTAGGGTAGGCGGTGAGCCTACCCAAATAAGATAAAAAAGGGAATGATGCTTTAATGGAAGAAATACGTCTGCAAAGATTTTTAGCTCAAGCAGGAATTGCATCACGCAGGAAATGCGAGGAATTAATCAATGAGGGAAGAGTTAAGGTAAATGGAGAAATTGCGAAGATTGGCTCAAAAGTAAACCCATATACAGATAAAATTTTTTTAGATGATAAACTTGTAAAATTAGAGGAAAAGAAGGTATACATACTGCTAAATAAGCCAGTAGGATATGTAACAACGGCGAAGGACCAGTTTAATAGAAATACGGTGTTAGATTTAATTGACATAGAAGAAAGAGTAGTACCTGCACGGAAGGCTTGATATGTACACGTCAGGTGCACTAATACTTAGCAATGATGGTGATTTTATTTATAAAATTACACATCCAAAGCATGAAATTGAGAAAACTTATGTTGCAAAGGTAAGTGGAAAAGTAGACGAATCATCACAAGAAAAATTAAGAAGAGGAGTTGAAATAGAAAACTATATTACAAGGCCTGCCAAGCTGAAAATTCTAAACTATGACAAGCAAAAAGATCAGTCACAAATAGAAATAATAATTCATGAAGGCAAAAACAGGCAAGTAAGAAAAATGCTAGAGTCAATTGGAAAGAAAACTCTTTGCCTAGAAAGAACAAAAATAGATTTTTTGGACATAAATGATATTAAAGTTGGAAAATGGCGTTATTTAAAGCCTGAAGAAGTAGACAAATTAATTAAGCAGTGATAAAATATATGTGTAGGAGGCAAATTATGGTAGAAGATAATGAAATAAAGGCAAAAGTATCGCCTTTTGCTGTTAGAGAAAATGAAATTAAAAAATTTGATGGAAAAGACGGATATGTTTCAATGAATCAAATTGTTCACAAAATTAATGTGGGACATATTACAGATATTCATTTCGCTATAATAGAAATCGTAAATGAGTTTGAATTCATAACATCTAGACAGCTATTTCAAGTATTAGAGCAAAAAGGAATAGAGATAGCATCACAAGAAAAGCTAAACGATAGATTAGAACAACTAATCAAAACTAAAATATTAACAAGATATTTCTTTACATCTGATAGTGGTGATTGCACATATAGGGTGTATTGTATGGAAAAAATGGGCAAGTATTTGCTTACTTCAAGAGAGATAGAATGCAAGTGGCAACCATCAGACAATATTAAACCTGTTTCAATGATAAAGAAGCGTTTAGCCGGCAACCAAACCATTTTAGCATATTTAAGAAAAGTAAAAGCATACGACAAATATACTGTAAAACCTGTGCTTAATGCAAAAATGCTTGGCAAAGTATTTAAAGCAAACGGTGGAATAAAGCTTACTAAAAATGGAAAGTCAATCGACTTTATATTTGAAGTCATAAGAAGAGAGGAAAATTGGGAAAGTAAGTTTGCTGATAGAATGAGAATGTATAAAGACTTTTATGAAAACTTTGTACCAATGGATTCAGGATTTGAAAGAATACCACAGCTTATCTTCATTTGTGAAGATGAAAAGCACATGGCTGAAAGCTTTAAGGTAATTGTAACAAATAAACTTGAGCTAGACAAAATAAAAATGTATTTTTCAACAGATTTAAGGCAGAACAACGAAACATTAGAACAAACACTAGCAGAATTTGTTCTAGACCCAGAAACAAAAAAATACAAGGTAGAAGAGCCAAAAATAAAATTACTAGAGATATAAAAAATTGCACATCTAGGGACGTACCTAGATGTGCAATTTTCTTCTTGTTTTTATTTCTTCTTTTTCTTCTTTAAATCAATTGAAATTCCATCAGTGCTATTCATAAATAAATATCCATCAGCAACATCATTTTGAATTGGATCGAAATCATCATCTGAGTCATTTAGGAAAGAATCGCGTTTACTTGTGTTAATGCTTGGCTGATGTGGCTTTTTACTATCGTCATGAATGCCACTCGTAAATTTATAGAAATTGTATGTTTTATCTTCTTGCTTCTCTTTATATTTGGAATCTAAGAAATCCACTTTACCGCCACCAATTATAGCTTTTCCCTTTGCATTTTTAACTTTATAAGCACATTCTTTGAATTTCATCTTAGACAATTTATCAGCTTGGAAATATTCCTTCCAGCCCCATTTAATTCCACTTAATTTTGGATCATATTCGCCTTTGGCTGTATCATAAGAATCATTCCATTGCCACTCTCTGTGTTTACCAAATTCAAGTTCCCACCATTTGTTTTCATCTGGTGTATTTCCACCAAATACAAGTTTAGTTGAACAATTTGCTAAAACTAATTCTCTTGAATTATCTTTTCCAGCAGCTCCAAATTGTGATAGACCTTGTGCAGAAATTACTGTTCCAACTCTATATTTACGATACATAGTAAATATAGGAGTAGTTGCACCACACATATATGTAGGGAATTCATCTAAGTATAAAAAGTGTGGTATTCTTGTTTTCTCATTGCCAGGTCTTGTAAGTATAGAATGCTGTAATAATAATATAAAGAATAATCCGAACGCTCTATTTACTGTAGGACCTAAATCACCACGTCTTGTACATACAAATGTAACTTCGCCATTTTGCAGAGCTTTATCAAAGTCGATATTATTTGACCTATTACATAGTATATTTTTTACTCCTGGGTAGCGAAGCAAATTATCTAATTGACTTACAGCTGCTTGAACATATCTTTCAGTTTCCGGTCTACCAGAAGAGTTCTTATAAAAGTTTTTCTTAAAATATGTTAGCTGGATTTCATATCTTTGAGCTAATTCTTCAATTGATTCTAGTTGCATACATAAATCTTCTACTAGATCAAAGTTATTTAATAGCTTAAGCAAGTCTTCTAGGTTTGGTAATGCACCTTCATGTGTCCTTGGGTATAATTCTTTCAATATAATACATAGATTTTCAACTACTTGTGTTACAACATTTTGTCTATAAGCTTCTTCAGCTGTTACATGTGTTGCTGTATACATACCATGTAAAATTGAAGAAATTGCAACGGCTGTTTTTACTGGATCACTGTGTATAAAAGGATTTATACCAACTGAATCTGAGGTTAGTGGATCAACAATGTTTACAGGAATATTGAAGTTCTTTGCAACATCTATCATTCTGCTTGTTGATTCATAATCAGGTGCTAAATACGTAATACCTAAATCACGATAAACGATATTATCCCCTGATGAGCTATATATTAGTTTTTTCATATATGCATTATATAATTTTGCCTTATATGGGTTCATTTTTATCATGTTTAGAGAGAAGTTTTTATTCATGTATTCGTTATCATACGGGCAGTTTAAACTTGCAAGACCTGTTTTTAATGCTGTAAATCCCATTTCTTTTGCTACTTGTTTATAAAAGTGCTTTTTCTCTAAATCTCTTGCTATCATAGGCTCAAATATCATAGATGTTTTTCCTGTTCCAGAGCCACCTACAATCAATGATGCTTCAAAACGTTTATTTTCCGGAATTTTTACGTTTTTACCAGTGTCTTTATCTTTGCATAAAACTATTTCACATGAATATGGTCCAACATCAGATGTTTCTGGAGATAAATCTATTCCACCATAATCCTGTATTGAATCTAGCCACTTTTTACTATCATTTACTCCAAAGAATAACCATTTAAATAAAGGATAGAAGGTTGCAACTGGCAAATATAATGCTAAAGCAGAGAAGGCTGGTTGAATTAGGTCACCAAAGTCTGCTATTATTTGTGTAAAGTTAGGTACGAATGTTAGAAAAACCCAAAAACCTGCATTTATCCATTGAACAAACATTGAAAGTGCAATTATGTATAAAGAAATGCAATATACATAAAAAAATGATACTTTCATTTTTGAACCTTTTACGAATTTTGAAGAGTATGAAAAACAGAATGCAAATACAGGACAAGCAAGTGCTAAAGTATACTGTATTGGTCCCCAATATGATGACGCAACTCCTGTTAGTCCCATAAATACTAATTCGATAACTCTATCTACCACTATATATACAGTAGCAAGTGATAGTATGTATGTTAAAAATGTGTTTCTATCAGTTTTTAAAAACTTTAGAAATTTATCTATATATTTCACAACTAAAGCTCCTTTAATTATTTTTTTCTACATATATATTATCTTACAAAATCGACAAAAAAACAAGTCTTTTTGGGAAATTTCTGCCTTTAATTTCGATAAATTATATTAATTTGCTTTTGCATAAATTTAAAATTGAAAAATATCATTAAATACTAGAGGTGAACTGATTGAAAAAAAAGGAGACTTTCATGCAAGGAATTATTGCAATAATGTTTTCTCAGGTTGCAATAAAATTGATAGGCTTACTATATAAATTGTATTTAACAAATAAAGAAGGGTTTGGTGATGAAGGTAATGCAATATATAGTAGCGGATTTCAAATATATGCGCTTCTGCTAACACTTTCATCAATAGGTGTGCCAAATGCTATATCAAAATTAGTTTCGGAAAGGGTTGCAGTTGGAGACAGTAGAGGAGCACACAGAATATTTAAAATCTGCTTTGTAACTTTTTCTTTAATTGGACTTGGTGGAACACTAATTTTATTCTTTGGAGCAAAATATACTGCAAATGTACTACTCCAAATACCAGAGGCAGAACTAACGCTCATCGCACTTGCTCCATCTATTTTTTTTGTTTCGGTATCATCTGTAATACGAGGCTATTTTAATGGAAGAGAACAGTTAAAGGCATCAGCAAATTCACAAACAATGGAGCAACTATTTAAAGCATTTATTACTATAATACTAGTAGAAACAATTGGAATAGGTACTGGTAATAATACGGCAATAATGGCTGCAGGTGCTAACTTAGCAACAACACTAGCAACGTTTCTGGGAACAGCATATTTATATGGATATTATAAGTCCAAACGAAAAGAAGTATGGACGGATATAAATTTGTCTGTTAATTACAGACCTCAAAGAATAAAAACAATTATAAAGAGTATATTAGTTGTATCCATTCCTATTACTCTTAGTGCATTATTAGGGGCATTAAGCAAGAACATCGACGCTGTGACAGTTGTAAGAGGACTAAAAACTTTTCTAACTGAAGGCGAAGCTAAGCTACAGTATGGAATTTTAAGTGGAAAAATAGATACGCTTGTTGTACTGCCATTATCTTTTAATGTAGCATTTTCAATAGCACTGGTACCTAAAATATCAGCTGCAATAGCTAAAAAAGATTTTAATACTGCACGAAGAAGAATAAAAAATACTTTATTGTTAACTGCTATAATTGGTATTCCATGCACAGCTCGGAATGTTTGCATTTGCTGAACCTATTTTAAAATTACTATTTCCGAATGCGGCAAGTGGAACAATTTTATTAAAAATTAGTTCATTAAGTATAATATTTGTACTATTATCACAAACTATAAGCGGAGCATTACAAGGACTGGGAAAAGTCATGATTCCTACTATTGCACTAGCGATAGGAGTGCTTTGTAAACTAGCATTAAACATAGTGCTAATACCTATTCCAGAGGTCGGAATTTATGGAGCAGCCATTGGAACTGTTGCATGTCATGTCGTTTCTTTCACTATAGAGTTTATTGCTCTTGCAAAAATATATAGAAAAAAAGAAGGATTTTAGCTGTTTTTGGCGAATTAATACATTGTAGATAAAAATCTACATAGAATACAAAATCTTATAGGAGGTAATTTTAAGATGAACAAAGCTGAATTAATCGCAGCAGTAGCTGCAAAGACAGGAGACACAAAGAAAAATTCTGAAGCAGCTGTAAATGCATTTGTAGAAGTTGTTACAGAAAGCTTAAAAAAAGGAGATAAAGTTCAATTAGTTGGATTTGGATCTTTCGAAGTTAGAAAAAGAGCAGCTAGAAAAGGAAGAAACCCACAAACTAAGGAAGAAATCAAAATACCTGCATCAAAAGCTCCAGTTTTCAAAGCTGGTAAAGCATTAAAAGATTTAGTTAACAAAAAATAAGATTATAAAACAGGGAAAAAATAATTTCCCTTTAGAACTAAGGAGACAGGATTTAACCTGTCTCCTAAAAAAATTAGAAAAATCAAAAATAACTATTGACAAATAAATATTTAGAGTAGTATAATAACAAATGTCAGTTCAAACAAATGGAGATGTGGCGGAACTGGCAGACGCACAGGACTTAAAATCCTGCGGACGAATAATCCGTGCCGGTTCGATTCCGGCCATCTCCACCAAAAATAAAAAGCCATAGCAAAGCTATGGTTTTTTATTTTTGCATTCAATGGAAGGAATCGAAAAGGAGGCTGCCGAGTGCAAGCATTGCGAAGCAATGAAAGCACGAAGGCTAAAACAGTCCAGTGGACTGTTTTACCGACGCGGCTCGCCGATTCCGGCCATCTCCACCATTTTTAGGGGCTTTTAAGGAGTAATCATATAGCTACTCACAATAACACTGAATACCCCAAATACTCTCTCTTATGGGAGTATTTTTTTATGCCCAAATTCCATTTTAGTATCATACAGTAGTACACAGTATCATACAGAGTGGGTCCCCTATTGGTAGTCCCACCATATTAAAACACTATAAATATAATTATTAACACACATGAATTTTTAACTAGTAGATGTTATAATTAAATACGTAATATGTCAGTATGGATAAATGTAAGTAAAAAAATGAACAGAAATGATTATAGAAGTATAAACAATATTAAAATATAAAAACTTTAAATTTCTTTACTTAAAGTATGGAATTATTTTACAGATTAGTGTATAATGCATTTGGAGTATTAACATTCTGACGGTGAAAAAATGAACGATGAATATTTAATAAGAATTGATGAGCCAAGAATTCAACAAACGTGTGATGCATTTTTTAAATGGAAAGACCTAAATACATACGTAAAAAGTTTGGTATCAAGAGGAATAAATA
>CAMVIX010000038.1 GCA_947167695.1 uncultured Clostridiaceae bacterium | reverse complement strand
TTATCCATTAGCACTTATTTAAAATAATTTTACTAAAAAGATTGCAATTTTCTAAAAAAAGTGCTATATTAGAAAAGTACATATAGGGGTGTCGTCCAACGGTTAAGATAGAAGTCTCCAAAACTTTTGATGAGGGTTCGATTCCTTCCACCCCTGCCAAACAGGTTTTGAGCAAGAAAACTGGTTTATGAAACAAAGGAGACAGGTTTATAAACCTGCCTCCTTTGTTTCATCCATCACCTTTAAAGTGGAGTATATTATGGAAAAATTTAAAAAATTAATAAAAAAATTATTTACTAAGGAAGTTATTTTATATGTAGTATTTGGCGTTCTTACCACAGTAGTCAATCTCGTTTCTTTTAAGATTTTAAATGGCATTTTTAATCTAGAAGAAAATTTATCAAATATTATTTCTATTATTATTTCTGTGCTTACTGCATATTTTACAAATAGTAGATGGGTTTTTCAGTCTACTGCTAGCAAATTCAAAGAAAAAATATTTGAATTTATCAAATTTATAGGAAGCAGAGCAGTTACAATGTTAGTAGAGACTGGTGGTTTTTATTTATTATTTAATATTATTGGTTTAAATAAAGATATCAGTAAAATATCTATTACTATAATTGTAATTATATTAAACTATTTTTTCAGTAAATTTTTTACATTTAAAAAATAAATTTATGGGGGCGAATAAATATTATTCTTTTGGAGGTATAATATGTCTTCGTCTTTTTTTAAACCTTATTTAGCTGTTATTCTAGTCCTTTTAGTCTTCTCAACGTTTCTTTGTATTTTTATTCCTGCACTATATCCAAATTATAAATTTGAACCATCTATAATTTCTTCATTTTCTACCATCATCGCTGATAGTGCTTTTCCATGGCCTACACCTGGCTATACTACAATTACATCTCCTTTTGGCAGGCGAAATGCCCCGACATCTGGTGCTTCTACTTTCCATTCCGGTGTTGACATTGGTGCTCCAACTGGAACAAACATAATTGCTGTGTGCTCTGGCAGAGTTACTTTTTTAGGATTTAGTCGGAGCAGGCGGATTTACTATTACTATAACTGGAGACATTTTCTCTGCCTCGTATTGTCACGTATCTCCTGACTATATTGTTTATGTTGGGCAATATATAAAACAAGGGCAAACCATTGGAAAGGTTGGCCCTATGAATGTGTATGGGGTAGCCAATAATCCTTATACAGATAGTTATGGTAATCCCACAAATGGAGCTACCACCGGTCCTCATTTGCACTTAACGCTTAGGAAAAACGGCGAACTCGTAAATCCTCTAGATTATATTATATAGGCTTATTCGTAATCATCTACATCTATTATATCATTTTGTGGTTCTTCTGTTTCATCATACTCGTATTCATACGTTTCTTCTATTGGTTTTTCTCTGTGCTCTATTTGAGTTTTTCTTCTCGGCTCGCGTTTTTGCTTAAGTGGTGCAGCTTCTGTCTTTGTTATAATAGGTTCTGTCTTCCTTTCAGGCTTTGCTTTCTTACTGTTTTCTTCTATTATTTTATTTGTTCTTTCTATTTGTTCAGTTTTTTCTTTTAATTGGTTTTGTAACATTTGATTAACTTTTTCTATCAGGTCCGGTACATAGTCTATAAGCTTGTCTATTGCTGATGTGTGTGATACAGGTAGTAATTTAACGTAGCCTTCTTGTACTACAAGGAAAGCAACTGGATTTATGCTTACTCCTGCTCCACTTCCTCCGCCAAATGGTAATCTATACTGTATAGCCTCTTCTTTATCTTTTTTTGTGTACTCATCTAATGCTTCTCCTTTAAACTCACTTCCTCCTGCAGCAAAACCAAATGAAACCTTTGAGATTGGTATTATTACTATATTATTAGATGTTTCTATTGGCTCTCCTATTATAGTATTTACATCTACCATATCTTGAATACTACTCATAGCTGTGAGCATAAGCCCTTCTATTGGATGCTCTTCCATATTTATCATCTCTCCTTTTTCGTAAAACAATATATATTATGCTTATAATATGTACCATTTTTACATAAATTATACTGTTTAGTTTTATATTCATTTGTTTTTTTCCATTGTATATCGGCTTTACCTGATATTTTATTTTACTATAGTTTTTCCTCTCTACTACATATGGAAGTAGCACTGATATAGCCGTATTAATTGTCCAAACAGCAAATGCCGTATGTGCAGCATCTTCAGTACCTATTTTTAAGTCTAAATCCAGTCTTTCTATTTTCGTTGATAATTTTTTAATAATCTTAAATGTATCCTTATCTAATTTAAATTTATTATTTTTCCTAATTTTCTTGAATCTTTCATTTATTTTCTTTTTATTTAGGTTAATTTTTATAATTGGTATTTTTCCAAATAAATATATGCCTATCTGTACTTTTTTGTTTTGTATATTTGCCTTTAATGTTGATAATAGAATTATTAGCAATACTATTTCTACAAATATAACAATACCAAGCAAAAATAAAACTAATACCATAGGCTCACTTCCTTGGTATTAGTTTTAACTGAAATCCGACTTTTTAATCATTTTTTGTAAAGCAATTGAGGCAGGTTTTTAAACCTGCCTCAATCGCTTTACGATTTAATCCTTATTTTTCCTTTTTTCTACAGTAATATCTCCAAATATTACCTCTTGTGTTGCAATTACTTTACTTCTTCGTGAAAGTTCAAGCAAACCAGAAAATGCAGTTACTACCTCGTTTTTTGAACATTTTTTAAGAGTAAATAATTTATTGAACACAAATCGTGGCTTTTTTGTAAGCTCTTTAAAAATTTGCTTTACTTTACTTGCCACAGTAAATGTTTCTGTTATTGCTATTTTTTCAATATTTTTCGCATTTTGATTTATCTTTTGTTCGTTTCGTTCCAACAAATTACTATATCTTTGGGCAATTATGCTACTTTCATATTTTTTCTCTAAAACTTGTTTCGGCAATTCTATTTCTTCTGGAAATTTCTCAAAAATTTTTGAATTTATTTCATACCTTTCTTTTAGGACTTTACTTATTTCCTTATATTTTTTGTATTCAATAATTCTTCTAATTAGCTCTTCCTCTGTTAGTTCCGCCTCATTTTCTACTTCTTTTGGAAGTAAACTTTTAGATTTTAATAATACTAGTGCAGATGCCATTACTAAAAATTCACTTGCTATTTCAAGTTTTTCTTTTTCTATTTTATTTATATATGCTATGTATTGGTCTGCTATCTCACTAATATTTACTTTTGATATGTCCATTTTATTTTTATCTACTAAATGGCATAGCAAGTCAAGTGGACCCTCAAAATTGTCTAATTTAATAGCATATTTATTTGTTTCTAATGTTAATATAGCCATTGTGAACTGTCTCCTATTATTATAATTGTATGAGGTTGCATATCGGCAATCCGTATTTTTGTTTTTACTGCAACATGATATGCTTCCCCTACATTTCATCAAATCCCAATTTTATTGTTTCTGATATATAGCCCCTTTTATATAAGTAATTTTCTATTTCTTCCATTTCATTGGTTAATTGCTTTTTATGTATTATATTCTTTGCTGAATTTATTTCATATTCTGTCAGTTCTTCTTTGTGACTTGAAACATAGTCTTCTATTAAGTTTTTTCTTACTCCTTTTGATTGCAGTTTATAGACTAATTCTTTTATAGACATATTTTTAAGTGCCATGTATTCCTTCACGCTTCGGTCTATATAGCTTTCATCATTAATATAGCCCGCTTCTTTTAAATATTCTATTGCATCTTCTAGCATCTCTGATGGACTATCTATAAATTTTTGCCTAATTTCGCTTTCTGTTCTTTTTTTGTACAACACATATTTCAAAATCTGTGTTTTTAATTTATCAAACTCTTCTTCAGAATACATTATTCGTCACCTTCAGGTTCTTCATCTTGCTCTTTGTCTTCTACTGGCTCTCCTAGGCTTTTTTCAAAGGCGGCGCTAAAATTATCTCTTATTTTCTTTTCAATTTCTTTCATAGTCTCTGGATTATCTTTTAAATAATTTTTTACATTTTCTCTACCTTGCCCAATTCTTTCACCATTATAGCTAAACCAAGAACCACTTTTTTCAATTATATCAAGGTTAACTGCTAAATCTACAATATTACCTTCTTTTGAAATGCCCTTTCCATACATAATATCAAATTCTGCTTCTCTAAATGGTGGTGCAACTTTATTTTTTATAACCTTAACTCTTGCTCTGTTTCCAACAACTTCTCCATCTTGTTTAATGTTTTCAACTTTACGGATGTCAAGACGTACTGAAGCATAAAATTTAAGAGCTCTACCGCCTGGGGTTGTTTCAGGGTTTCCAAACATAATTCCTACTTTTTCTCTCAATTGGTTGATAAATATAATTACTGATTTGGATTTATTAATTGCTCCTGCTAATTTCCTTAATGCTTGAGACATAAGCCTTGCCTGAAGGCCTATATGAGAGTCTCCCATATCTCCGTCAATTTCTGCCTTTGGAACTAGCGCTGCAACTGAGTCTACGACAATTATATCAATCGCACCACTTCTTATAAGTGCCTCTGCTATTTCTAATGCTTGCTCACCTGTATCTGGTTGAGATACAATTAAATTATCTATATCTACGCCAAGGTTTTTAGCATAAACTGGATCTAATGCATGCTCTGCATCTATAAAAGCAGCCTCTCCTCCCATTTTCTGTGCTTCTGCAATAGCATGAAGTGCCAGAGTTGTTTTGCCAGAAGACTCTGGTCCAAATATTTCTATAATTCTTCCACGTGGAATACCGCCAATTCCAAGTGCCACATCTAGACTTAATGCTCCTGTTGGAATTGCTTCAACATTCATAGCCTGGTAATCACCAAGTTTCATAATAGAACCTTTTCCAAATTGTTTTTCAATCTGCCCCATGGCAGCTTCTAGTGCTTTTTTCTTTTCTAAATTTTCGCTCATATTTATTTCCTCCTCATAAATTGTAAACGTTTGTTTGTGTTTATTATATATTATTATTTTAATTTGTCAAGAGATTTTTTAAAAAATTTTAGTACTGCCTGTACCACTTATCAATATTATAAAACACATTATAGCAATTAGGTGTGATATCTCCCATTAAATTTGTGCTATAGCAAACTGTTCCTCTATTGAAATACAGACTAATAAATGGCACATCCGCATGATAAATTTCGTAAATTCTTTTATATTTTTCAGCAAGTATCTTTTCATCGGAAATATTATTAACTTCATTTAAAATAGAAGCAAGTTCTTCATTATAGTAGTTAGAATAGTTACCTCCACCTAAATAAGTATTAACATTAGGAGTTAAAGGTGAACGAGTTCCTAGCATTATCATATCATAATTTTTATTGGATAAATAATCTCGATACTCGTTGTCTGTAGCCCTTATAATTGAAATATTTATGCCTACACTTGCAAGCTGTTCTTTTATAATATCCGCAGCTCGTACTCTTTCTGAATTTGCTGAATTAACTACAAGATTTAAATTCGTTCTGCGTGTAGTATAATTTTCGCTTTTACTCCAAACCGAATATCTAAGCTCCCAACCATTTTCGCGCATAATTGTGTCCACCTGTGCTGGATTAAACCCGGAGCTTGCGCTGTTTTGTTTATACAGCCAATTGTTATAGTCTAAAGGAAACTCAGCACTATAAAACTTACTATTATATACATTTGTAATAATGCTCGACTTATCAATTGCAAATGAAATAGCCTTTCTTACTTCAGGATGTGCTAGTACAGGTTTATCTGTATTCAATGCAATAAAGTCATATTCTTTGCCCTTGTAATCTTTTCTATTGTATCCTATTGTCCCTATGTAGTCTTCAACATATAAATTATTTGTTGTAATAAAATCTATATTACCTATTTTAAAACTATTGTAGACTTGTCCCATAGACCCATACATATAAACATGAATTGTTTTTATACCATATTCTTCGTTTACATCTTTTAAATTCCAATAATCCTTATACTTATTTAGTGTAAGTGATCCATCTTCTTCTGCATATACTTTATATTTTCCTGTCCCTACTGGATTTCTGTTCTTGCTAGTATTTAAAAAATCTTGCTCTAAAAAATATTTTTCACTAAGAATTGGAAATGTTAAATTATATTCATAAAATGGAATATCCGCATCCAAAGTGAGTCTAATTGTATAATTGTCTATTATATCCAGTTTTGTTACATTCTTTACATTGCTTTTGTATATTGAATTTACCTCATTGCTTTTAATTTTATCTATTGTAAATTTAACATCTTTTGCTGTAAAATTCTCCCCATCATGCCATTTTACTCCTTGACGTAGCTTAATTAAGTATCCATTATCCTCCATCTTGGACCATTCTGTTGCTAAACACGGTTCTGCTTTGTAATCTATGCTTAAAGTTACTAGAGGCTCATATATTATTTTGGCTAAGTCCTGTACATTTCTATTGTTGCTTAATATAGGATTCATTGTATCAAATTCTGCAATTCCAAGACGTAATTCGTTTATTATTTGTGGCTTTGCTTCGCTTGTTCGTATTTGCACTTCTTGCTCTGAATTGTTTTGGTTGTTATATACCATATATATCGCAAACCCTATTAGCCCTGCTACAAATAAAACAAACAATACTCTTGGTAGTGATTTCATTTTGCACCGATCCCCTTTCTAGGTCTTTATCATACATTAAATTTTTTGATTTTTCAAGATATAATTTAAATAAAATATATTTTCGTTTTAAAGCACCGTTTTTCCTATACAAGAAGCAAATGGAGGGCAGGATTAATCCTGTCCCCCAATGAAAGGGGGATAGTTTGCAACCTTTCCTATGCCCCCTATTATTTAATTAAATAATCTTATTTTCTCGATTCTACAATAAGCTTAATGCCTGTTCTGTCCTCTCCTTCCACTTCAACTTCGGCAAATGCAGGTATACATACTAAGTCAACTCCTGCTGGTGCTACAAATCCTCTTGCTATAGCTACTGCCTTTACCGCTTGGTTTAATGCTCCTGCTCCAATTGCTTGCATTTCTGCCTTGTTAGATTCTTTTACCAAACCTGCAATCGCTCCTGCTACGGAATTTGGGTTTGATTTTGATGAAATTTTTAAAACGTCCATTTTTTCTTCCTCCTAAAATAAATTTTGTTGTTTTTGTGTAACGAATATATTTATAATATATTTTAGGAAAAAAGTCTATAGTTTTTTGGAATTTTTTGGAAAAGTTTGCGACGCATTATTGTGTTTTTCGACCTGTTTCGACTTTTATATTATTAATCTTTTAATTTCCCTAATATTCTTATCATCATTCACATCAAATATGCATCCATTAAACATTGCTTCACCTTCTGCAACTTTATATTTTTCTGGAAGCGTTGTTACAAATCTCTTTATAGATGTTTCCACAGCCATACCTATTACAGAATGCTTTGGTCCTGTCATGCCTATGTCTGTTATATATGCTGTTCCTTTTTCTAGAACTTTTTCATCTGCTGTTTGAACATGCGTATGTGTGCCAAATATGATATTTGCTCTTCCATCCATAAAATAGCCAAATGCTATTTTTTCAGCTGTTGCTTCTGCATGAAAATCTATTATTATCAGGTCAGCTTCATTTTTAACTTTGTTTACTATTTTTTCACCAATTATAAATGGGTTTTCTGATAATACGTTCATATCAGTTCTTCCAATTAAGTTAATTACGCATATTTTTTTGCCCTGGCATTCGTATATTCCATAGCCATTTCCTTGCACTCCTTCAGGATAATTTGCAGGTCTAATTATTTGTTTATGATTTATAAAGCTAAAAATTTCTTTTTTGCCCCATGTGTGATTTCCCATTGTAACTACATTT
>CAMVIX010000037.1 GCA_947167695.1 uncultured Clostridiaceae bacterium | reverse complement strand
GCTAACTTGACTATTAGTAAAATGTATGCAGAAAATACTTTTGCAAAAGCAGGAATAAAAGAAGATGACTATAAAGAAATTTTAGGAAATATAGTTACTGAAGATCCTGAAAAAACAAAAGGATTAGCAGAAATAATCTGTAATGCTATGTTAAAACAAAAGTCGGATGTAGAAAAATCTTTTAAGGAAAAAATAACAAAAGGAACACCAACTCCACCTGCAGGAAATGATAATGATGCAGGAAAAGACAGTAAAATAGAAAATATAAGAAAAATGTTTGATGAAGCACAAAAAAGACAAGATTTTGCTAAAATGGCATACTATACAAGATTAATGCAAGAAGCACAAAGAAATGAAGAATAAAGGAGAGATTAATTAGGGCAGAAGAAAACGGAACAGTACAAAGTTTTGGAGTTTTAAACTATTCAGGATTATTATTTAATAAAGGAAATGTAAGAACACCATTTTTATCAATGATTGGTGGAAGAACAAAATATACAAATTCAGTTGAGTTCGTATTAGGACAAGAATTTGCAAGTGAAGATGGAGATATACCAAATATATCAGAAACAGCTTCTTTAACAGCACCAGATCCATCTTATATCACAAGAAGTCAAAATACAAACGTTACTCAAATATTCCAAGATGCAGTAGCAATTAGTTATGCAAAAATGAGTAATATGGGAACATTAGCAGGAGCTAATATAGCAGGACAAGAAGCTAATCCACAAAACGAATTAGATTTCCAAGTAGGAAATAAAATGAGAAAATTAGCAAGAGCTATCGAAAAAACATTTATTCAAGGAACATATAATAAAGCTACAACAGATGCAACAGTAAATAAAACAAGAGGAATGAATGAAGCTATAGAAACAAATGCTATTGATGCAAAAGGAAAAGCATTAGATATATGGTTAGTAAATGAATTAGTACAAAAAATAGATGAATCTAACGGAGATATAACAAACTTAACTTTATGGGTAGATAATACAACTTTAAATCAAATAGTTGGAAATGCAGTAGAAATGGGAGTAGAAGTTGGAGCATTTAGAGCTAATGAATATGGTATTCAAATAAGAGATTTATTATTGCCTACAGCAACAGTTCATATTGCACAAGGTCAATTTATTCCAGCAGGAACAGCATTCTTATTCAACTTTGATGCTATAAGTCCAGTAGAACAACCAGTACCAGGAAAAGGTAACTTCTTCTTAGAAGAATTAGCAAAAACAGGTGCAGGAGAAAAATATCAATTGTTTGGACAAATTGGATTAGACTATGGAAACGAAAGATTACATGGAAAAATTACAGGATTATCTACAACATTTACAGCACCAAAAGGACAAAAAGTAGTTACTGTTGCAGAAGTTTAGTAGGTGATTAGATGAAAGTTAAAGTAATAAAAAAATATCTTGACACTACTAGAAATAGAGAACTAATGGAGGTAGGTACAGAATTAACTGTATCTACCGAAAGAGGTAAAAAACTTATTGAAGCAGGAGTAGCTGAAGAGATAAAAGAAAGTAAGAATAAAAAGTAATGGGAGGACTAATCTAGGGCAATATCAGAAGAAGAACAATTAAAGAAAATGAGATTGGAAATATTGGGGGATGCAGAAAATCCAGAATTAGATGAAATATTTCAAGTAAAATTGCAAGATGCAAAATATGAATACCTTAGATTAGTTTATCCGTATAATCCAGAGATAGAGGAATTACCTAACGATAGAGCGAAAAGTTGGCAAACAAAATGTGCGATAGAAATGTATAATCTAATGGAAGACGGAGCATATACACAATATTCTGAGAATGGACTACAATGGACAAGGTCAAGGGCAGGATTATCAGCAGATTTATTAAATGAACTACCACCATCAAAGGCAGGTGTTCCAAAATAGGTATAGAAAATGGAATAAACAAATTTGGATTGCTAAAAAAATAGGAACAGTAGAAGACGATTTTGGCTATGAAACGCCTATTTATGATAAACCACAGAAATATATGATGAATGTTCAACCAATAAATGCATCTGCAGATATTCAAGAATTTGGTGAAAGAGCTAATCAAATGCAAAAAACTATAATTGAAAAAAACAAGTATTTAAATGAATTTAAAGAATTTGATGTTGCATATCTTGATGGAGTAACACCTGAAGATGAACAAGAATATGGAGAAAATGCAAATTACAGACTTTATCCTCCAAGAAATCAAAATAAGTGCATTACTATTTATTTTGAACGACTTGCAGGTAAGTAGGTGATTGTATGTCTAACATAAATTTAAATACCAAATTTTCAATGAGATTATCTATAGAGGATATCGAAGAATTTGAGCAATTCTTAAAAACAAAAAGAGAACAATTACCACAAGTTGCTGAAAGTATAGTTGCAATAGTATCAGAAGAAGGTTTGAAAGATAACCATAAATCAGTAGAATTATTACCAATAGTTAATAATGGAGAATTTGTAAGTGGAGGAATACAAACAACAGATGAAATTGATACTTACAAAGAATTTGGAACTGGTATAGTAGGAAGTGAAAATCCTCATGTGGCTGAATTTTTAGCAGAGGTTGGATGGAAATATGATGTAAATGAGCATGGAGAAAAAGGGTGGATTTATCCTAAAGGAGACGGCACTTATGGATGGACTAAGGGTATTCCATCAGAGCAAAAATTCTACGAAGCAATAAAGAGAATGGAAGAAATACTTCCAGAAGTAGCTCAAGAAGAATTAAGTAAGTAGGAGAGTGATTTATTAGGGCAATGCCAGATATTTATGACGAGATATTCCAATACGCAAGAACATATTTGGAAGAAAATTCAATATATTCTCCTCAAGTAAAAAAAGACACACCACCAAACAAAAAATTTCCATTAGTAATTATAAAGGAAACAAGAGACCTTTTATATGATGAAAATTTAGACAAGACAGACCAAAGATTTCGTATAGGTTATGAGATAGAAATATATACAATGGATAAAAACAAAGTTGCTAAGCAAACAATTGCAAAGGAACTTAAAAATTTAGTAAATGATGTTTTTGATGAACATTATGGAATGAATAGACGATTTAATAGAGAAATCTCAAACATAGATACAGATGTATATAGATGGAAAATGAGATTTGAAGCTAAAATAGATGAAAATAAAAGAATTTATAGGAGGTAATTAATAGGGCAAATGAAGTTGCAATTAACGACCAAGGTACATTACTATATGTAAAAGGAAGTAATAACAAATATTCAAAATTAATAAGCATTAAATCAGTACCAGCAAGTGGTGCAGAAGGTGGAACTATTGAAGTTACAGAATTAGATAGTCTTGTAAAACAATACATAGATGATAGAGTTGATACACCAGCACAAGATTACACATATAACAGAACAGCAGAAAAATATGAAGCGGTTAAAGCAATATGCGATGGAAAACCACATGAGTTCTTAACTATATTTAGTGATGGGACAGGAACATATTGTCAAGGAACAGCACAAACTTGGAAAAACGAATTTAGTGCAGGTTCAGCACAAGAAGCTACATTACATATCGTAGCAACATCTATTGTAGATAAAACTGCAGCAGAAGTAACAGCATTATTAGGTGAATAATAAAAAATAAATTGGAGGAATTAGAATATGAGTAAATTTATGAAAATTGAAATAGGGGAAAAAGAATATGATTTAGGTTTTCCAACAAGAAAAGATGCTATAAGAGCAGAAATGGAAGGATTAGATGTAACAAATGCAGGAAAAATATTGTCATTAACAGAGGTATTATTTTATTCTGGATTACTTGCAAAGAAACCTTTAATGACAAGAGAAGAATCTAATGACTTATTAGAACAATATATAGCAGAAGGTGGAGAAATTGAAGAAATAACTCAATTTTTAATAAAAGAATATACGGCTTTTATAAAATCCCCAGATGGAAAGAAAAAGAAAAAAGCCAAAATAGTGGAAATGTAGATAGTGCTTCCGATGGGGAACAAAAAGAATATAAAAATTTAAGAGAGTTCTTTTATGACTATCTACTACCATTAGCAATACAATTCGGTATGTCTGTGAGAGAATTTTGGAACGAAGAGCCAGAACTACTCTGGGCATACCGAAAGTCGTATATGGAGAAATTAAAAATTCAAAATGAAATAAACAATTATAATTCTTGGTTAAGTGGTTTGTATTTCTTTGATGCAATAAGTAAAAGCTTATATAACTCATTTGGAAGAAAAGAACATCAACAAGCTTTGAATTATATGCAAGAACCTATAGATTTTAATAAAAAGCCAAAGACCAAGGAAGAATTAGAAAGAGAAAAAATATTGGAAATGGAAGAACAGATAAAAGAACGAAATAGACAAATAAAAGAAATGTTAAATAAAAAGAAGTAGGTGAAACGAAGGGCTGATTATGAAGTAGGAACATTAGAAAGTAAAGTAGAGGTCCAAATAAATGATGCCGTAAAATCAATAGAAACATTGATTGGCTCTTTAGGTTCATTAAAATCTAGCTTAAATAGTACATTAGAAGCAAGTAATAATAATAATATAAAAGATGATGCAGATAATCTTGCTAAGACGTTTAATACCTTAAGAAAAGCAGTTAATTTTAGTGCGATTTATGTTGGTGCTAAAAAAATATGGAATTATGCAAAAGGTATAAGTAGCGACTATATTGATATGGTAGAAACAAGTAATTTATTCGAAGTATCAATGGGAAAAGTTGTAGATCAATATGGAAAAGTTGATGAAGCACAAAGCGAATATTACAATAAAGCAATAAAATTTCAAAATGATATGAATGAAAGCCTTTTAACTAATAGGGCTGAAATGGAAAAATATCAAGCCATGTATTTTTCTATGCTTAAATCTCAAAACATAAATAAAAATAAATCATATTTTATGTCAGAAAACTTGACAAAGGCAGGGTATGATATTGCATCGTTATATAACCTAGACGTTAGTGATGCAATGAATAAACTAAAATCTGGATTAGCAGGGCAAGTTGAATCATTAAGAAAAATAGGAATAGATGTATCTGAAAGTGCTTTGCAAAATGTATTAAATGAAGCTGGAATAGATAGAAAAGTTCAACAGTTATCTTATGCTGAAAAAGAAATCGTTAGATATAATGCTATAATGCAACAAGCTTCACAAGCACAAGGTGATTTCGTAAAAACGATGGATAACTCTGCCAATCAAATAAAAATGTTTAAAAACCAATTAGCAGAGTTAAGACAAGTTGCAGGTGCATTTATTGTTAATACATTTGGAGGAATTATAACTTATGCTACAGCTGTCATAATGGTAGTAAAAGAAATATTAAAAGCATTTGCTAATTTGTTTGGATATGATTTAGACACAAGTGGAACAACAGGATTAAGTGGTGTTTCTGACACAGTTGGAGATATAGGTACTGGGCTAGGAAATGCAACTAAAAAAGCAAAAGAATTTAAAAAACAAATAATGTCTTTTGATGAAATTCATAATATAGAAGTGCCAACTTCTTCAGGAGGAAGCTCAGGCTCTGGGGGAGGTTCAAATTATGGAATTGATAGTAGATTACTTGAAAACTTAAAAGGTTGGGACAATAAAATGGAAGGCATTAAAAGCAAAGCATCTGAAATAAGAGATAAAATGCTTGAATGGCTTGGATTTAAAAGAGATGATAAAGGTGGATGGAAATTAGAAGAAGGATATACTAATTTCGAAAAAATATTAGATATTGTTAAAATGATAGGTTTGGCATTATTAGCTTGGAAAGTATCAGATGCAGTTACAGGAATATTTGGAAAATTAGGTATATTAAATGGTACACAATCATTTCAAATTGCATTTGGATTAACTTTGACATTATCTGGAATATTTGCTCAATGGAAAGGCACAAAACATCTGTTAAATGGAAATGTTGATTTATTCTCAATAATGGAAACTTTGTTGGGAACAACAGGGGGAACCTTTGGTATTGCAAGTATATTAAGTGCAACAAAATTAGGAAAAACATTAGCTTTACCAAATAGACTTGCTATTGGACTAGGAGTTATGCTTACAATTCAAGGAATCCAAATTTTAATAGATGGAATAAAGAAAAATGACTGGAAAGAAAAAATATTAGGTAGACTAGAGACAAGTACAGGTGCAGGAGTAACAATAGGATTTTTAAAAGGAAGTTGGGTTCTTGGTTTAAAAACAGCACTATTAGTTGCAATTGGTTCACTTTCTTTTGAAAAAGGTTTAAATATAGGAAACTGGCTAAAAGAAAACTATGGAGACAGTATAAATTGGTACATCAAAAAATTCAATCTCGACTTAGACAAAGATAATCTTGCTATAAAAGCTATAAAAATAGCAGGAATTATTCTAGGAACTATAGGAGATGCAATAATAGATGGATTAAAAAATGTAGGTAAATGGGTTGCTGAAAAAGCCAAAAAAATTGGAGAAGACGTAATTAATGGTGTAAAAGATGGAATGAAAATCTTGGCAACAAATCCAATATTTACTGCTATAAAAGAAGCTGTGCAAAAGGTAATTGATACATTTAAATCTTTATTTGGAATACATTCTCCTTCAACCGTAATGAAAGAACAGATTGGACAAAACTTGATTTTAGGTTTAATTGAAGGGATAAAAAGTAAAATAGAAGATCTAAAAACTAAAGTTAAAGAAGTCGCTGGAAATGTTATAGAATGGTTTAAAGGAAAAATTGAAGGAATAAGAGAACAAGGAAAAACAGTTATATCAAAAATAAGATCAGGCATATCGGAAAAAGTCTCAGACTTAAAAGATAAAGTCAAAGAAATAGGCGGAAAAGTAAAAGATTGGTTTGATGGAAAAATTGATAAGTTGTCTGGCAGTGGGAAAAATATCATTTCAAATATAAAAACTGGAATTTCTGAAAAAGTAAGTAGCTTAAAAGAAAAGGTTCAAGAAATTGCAGGAAAAGTAAAAGATTGGGCAGGAAGCAAAATCAAAGAAGCAAAAGAAGCAGGGAAAAATATAGCAACAGGTATTTCTAATGGTATAGAAAATGCGAAAAGTACAGTAAAAACCACAATAACAACGCTAGGTGGAAATATAGTTAGTTGGTTTAAACAAAAATTAAATATAAAATCTCCATCGAGAGTAATGAGAGACATGGTAGGTAAATTTATACCTCTTGGTATAGCAGAAGGTATTGATGAAGAAAGTAAATCAGTATATTCAAGCATAAAGGAATTAACTCAAGGAATTATAGTAAATACTAAAGACATAGCAATTGATACAAACCAATATATTGATTACGGAGCGATTAATGGTCAAATCCAAACACAAAGTTCTGTTTCGATTAATGATAGTATTTCTGATAAAGTTGCACAAGCGAGTTACAATGCTTTTATTAGAGCAATGAGAGATGAAGGAATAAATGTCAATATAGAAGCCAAAACAGAAGAGGGAATAATAGTAAAAAAAGCTTCAGAGGGTTTTAGAGACTATGTAATACAAACAGGAGAACTACCTTTTCCTGTTCCAGTATAAGGAGAGATAAAATAGGAATGTAGAACAACTTATAAAAGTAGATAACAAAGACCTAACTAAATATTTAAAAGATGAAGGCTATGATGTTGAATGGTATGATGTTTCTTATGACAGTGGAAGAAATGCTAAGGGTTATATGCACTATAACCCTGTAGCAGATAAATATAAAATAATTCTTCATACTAGATATCTGACATCAGAAGAATTAGTTGATTTCTTTTCTACTATAAAAAATTTAAAAGAGCTAAGTGTGAATTTTTTCTGTCCATATACAGGAACTAAAAAAACTATTAATTGTTATAGAGGAGACAGAAAGATTACTATGAAATGGAACAGAACGGATAAGGGAATTTTATATAATCCTATAGATATAAGTTTAATAGAATTGTAGGTGGAAAAAAGGTATGATGTAAGTCAGGCATTTGTGGAAGAATGTAAATCTAATTTTGCAACAAATAGGCAAGGGAAAATCCATATAGTAGAAGACAATATAGATATAGTAGGCGAAAATTATGAAGGAAAATTAGTTGATTTTACAATAGAAGATAATTGTTACGTAAATGACACTTTTATAGGAACAACAGTTGCAAAAAAAATTACAGTTAACATACTTAATAATGATAGTTTAATAAATATGGAAGAAAAAGAAATTCAAGCATTTGTGGGAATAAATAATGAGTATATACCTTTTGGAAATTTCATAATAGAAAAACCTACAAATGAAGAAGTAAAAGAAAGAACAAATTTTATTGGATATGACTATATGATAAAGTTTAATGTTCCATACAATAACAGAGTTTCATTTCCAGTTAAAGCTGTAGTTTTATTGAAAGATATCTGTAATCAAGTTGGAGTTGAGGTAGGAAATACGGAATTTGTAAATTCTGATTATTTGATATTAGGAAATCCATTTACAAATAATGAAGATTGTCGAACAGTGTTAAGCAACATAGCACAACTAGCAGGTGGCTTTGCAAAAATAGGAAGAGATAATAAGTTATATATAAAGACACTTTCTAATCAAGATCAAGTAGTAGATATAATTGATGGAAACAATTATTTTGATAATTTCTCAAAAAATAATCAATGGGGAGAGATTAATTCGTTAGTTCTAAAGACTGATGATGTTGAAGGTGAAAATACTACTATTCAAGATGAAGAAAGTATAGCAATTAACGGATTAACAGAAATAGTAATTAGTGGAAATTATTTCTTAATAGATGCAGATGAAAGAGAAAAAGTAATTATGATAATATTGATAATTCTCAAAATGGAAAAATATATTTTTATGATAAC
>CAMVIX010000036.1 GCA_947167695.1 uncultured Clostridiaceae bacterium | reverse complement strand
ACCAATATAGAAAAATTACAAAAAGAAATAGAAGGAATAAACCTACAAAAAAAGAACTTGGTTAAGCTATACACATTGGAAAAAATAAATGAGCAGGAATTTGAAGAAATGAATGCAGATTTTAATAATCAAATTGTACCAATACAAAACGAAATAATAGAGTTAATGGAAAAGCAGAAAAACAGAGGAGATATTGAAAGCCAAATAATAAGCTTAAAGAACTTCTTTGAAGAGAACTTAAAAATGGAAAATAGAGAAATAACAAGAGAGCTTGTTGACACTATGATAAAGAAAATTGAAGTTGGAAATGGGGACATTCCAAATTTAATAAAAATGGATGTAACACTAAACCTTGGAACGTTACTTCCTGTATACTATCGTAAGGATTTGAGTTTGCTACTTATTACCCATATGATAAGAGCAGATATAGAAACAGAAGTATCTCCAGTAGTAGGAAGCGAAAAACAATCAGAAGAATTAGTAAATTACCTATTATCTGAATTCGAAAATGATCCAAAAAAAATCTGGGAGTCAAATATCTTTGGCAAGAGCTTACACGAACTAGTAAACGAAGGACTACAAACAAAACTCCGGAAAAATGCCAGAAGATGCACAAGAAAAAATTCAAGAGACACTAGAGAGAATAGTAAACGAGGGAAGTGGAGGACTGATTTGCATAATACTGTAAGAAGGAAAGAAATGGACGCAAAAAGGGGACACCCTTTTTGCGTCCATTTCTTTCCTTCCCTTTTCGCTTTCCAATTACATTGTCTGGTTTCCAGGGAGAAAATAATCTACAACACCATAAACTAAAGCTCCTATTATTGCTGCAATCCATGAAATAGAGTAACCAGCAACAAAAAATTGCGTTAAATATAATACAGCGGCAGCTAAAACAAAGCCTACAAAACCCTTTCCAAAAGGACTAGCTTGAAGACTTGTAAATCTTGTTATTAAGTAATCCATTGCTGTTAACACGACAGCAGCTAAAGCTAAAGCCCAAATGTTGTCTATTGTAAATCCCGGCGTAAAAAATGCAGTTATTGCTAAAACTATGGCTGCTGCAATAAACCTTCCTACTATTTGGCCAATCGTACTACCTGCATTATTTCTTGCTTGGGTATTTGAACCATTATTATCGTCCATTTTTATAGACCTCCTTTTTTGAATTTCTTTTAATGGCGTCAAGATTATTATTTACGGTTTCAAAAATTGTATGCAAAAATTTATGAATAGTTTTAGCTTTTTTGCAAAAAATATTCATAAATTTAAGGAGAAAAAAATGCTTGCAACATTTATTAGAGTTATAATTTTATATACGCTTGTATTAATAACAATGCGTTTAATGGGAAAACGAGAAATAGGGCAGTTGCAGCCATTTGAACTTGCAATTTCAATAATGATTGCGGACTTAGCAAGTGTACCTATGGCAGACATTGGAATTCCTATTGTAAGTGGAATTGTACCTATTTTGGGATTATTAACACTTCATTTATTAATTTCATTTATTAATTTAAAAAGTATTAAGGCAAGAGAAATAATTTGCGGAAAACCTTCTATATTAATTTATAGGGGAAAAATAAATGAAAAAGCATTAAAAAAAGAAAGATTTACGGTAAATGAATTAGAAGAGCGTTTAAGAGGAAATAATATATCAACTGTAGCTGATGTAGAATATGCTATTTTAGAGACAAGTGGTCAAATTACTGTAATTCCAAAGCCAGACAAAAGGGGAACTATTCCAGCAGATTTTGACATAATGCCTGAATATGAGGGTATACCATATGATTTGGTTGTAGATGGAAAGGTAATGAATCAAAATTTAAAAATAATTCGGGAAAGATTACCAGTGGCTAAAAAAACAAACGGAAAAATTCAAAATTAAACCAGAAGAAGCATTACTCGTAACAATTGATGGTAGAGAGCAAATTTTTTGCCAAGCAAAAGAAGAAAAAAGGAGGAACATATAGTGAGAGAAATAATTGGAATAATAATTATAATTACAATTGTAAGTGGTGCAAGTTTTGCGTTACAAAGCTACTTGGATAAAACAAGTGATGAAATATTGTCAAAGTTAAATAATTTGAAAGATGAAATAAGGCAAGCAATAGATACAAACAGCAATTCAGAGACTGCGAAAATATCAAATGAAATAGTAGCAAAGTGGGAAGAGATAAGCGAAATATGGTCTACTATAGTGGTACATCAAGAGCTAGACAGTATAAAGCTTTCCATACTAGAAGTAAACGGAGCAGTAGAAGCAGGGTCTTTTGATGATGCACTAGAAGAAATAGACAAAACAATATTTTTAGCAGGACATATAAAAGAAAAAGAATCATTTAGATTGAAAAATATATTTTGAGACAAGGAGGACGTTTCTTTTCAGGAAGCTTAATTCCACTTGTCTCATAGAATAATATGTGCTATAATGCTACCAGAAAGGAAGTGTTATAAATGACTTTAGATTTTGATTATTATTTCAACAATTATGAGAATAATGTAGTTTTAAAGCAGGTATTAGAATTAAGTACATCTATACTAGATATGCATGAAGCTGCAAAAAAATTTCTACAAGAAACAATAGTAGAAAAAGATATAAAGGAAAATAATGGACAGCTACTTGGAGAAAATGTTACTTTTATCGGAAATTACAGTATTGGAGAAGGAACCAAAATATATCCAGGAGTTACAATAGAAGGACCAGTATATATCGGGAAAAATGTAAATATTATGCCAGGAGCATATGTAAGGCCTGGAACAATTGTAGGAGATAAATGTGTTATAGGCTTTAATTCAGAAGTAAAAAACAGTATTTTGCAAAATGGCGCAAAAATAGCTTCTCTTGCATTTGTTGGAGATAGCATTTTAGGGAAAAGTGCAAGAATTGGCTCAGGTGTAATTACTGCAAACCGCAGGTTTGATCAACAAAACATAAAGCTAAAACAAGATAATGGGGAAAAGTTAGACACAGGTTCAGATTTCTTTGGTTTAATTATGGGTGATTATTCAAGAATAGGGGCAAATAGCGTAACTTCGCCAGGAACATTAATTGGTCCATATACATGGGTTTATCCAGCGACATCACTTCATGGATTTATCCCAGCAGAAAAAAGAGTTTACAACAAATGCAACTGGGTTGTAGAGGAAAACAGTAAAACTGAATTAAAATAAAACAATGTGCACCATTTAAAGAAGTAGCTTTAAACAAACTCCTCCGCTCCCGGGGAAGTTTGTTTTTTTGATTCGCTTCCCTTATCCCACCGGCGCTGTAACAGGCATAGCCTTAACAGCGCACGGCGGTCCCCCCGAGCGGGTCGCTTTCAAAAAAACAATACTTTCCCTCGCGCTGGTTATAGTCCTTTACTTCTTTAAATGGTGTACATTGTCTAAAAACGTGGCATATTTATCAGCAAGTGTAATAATATAACTTACCTTATATTTTGGAAGAATAACCGTAAGTGGCCACATGTGTTTTAAAATAGAATCTTGTTCTACTTTGTTTAAATCAAATATTTTCAAAGCATTATTTAAAGCAACACGAGGATGCCTAAAAGCATGCAAGCCTTTTCCATCAGGTCTGGGCTTACGCCAATCATATAAAAACAAGTCGTGAAGCATACCGAGCTCTTGCTGCAGATTTATAATCCGCATGCCATTTCTTTGCCCATTTATATGCATAGAAAGAAACACATACGCAGTGGTCGAAGCAAGTAGTTTCAAAATGATGCCTATAATTTTTCATTTCTTGCACAGTTTTATTATTAACTAAAACTTCTATAATAGAATAAAACTCTTTATCAGAAAAATATTTTTCGTTCATATCAAAATCTCCTAACAACAGTATTATAACACAGCTTTAAAATTATTAATATAAATTTGGTTAAATATATTGCCTTTTTTAAAACAATGTAATATAATTGTAACACAATTGTAATATTATTGTAACAAAAGCATAATAAAATTGGTTTTGGGATAGAATAAAGCTCAAGGAAAGGGTATATTAATGTTTAGCTTCGGACAAGATATTGGAATTGATTTAGGAACTGCAACAGTTATTGCATATGTTAAAGGAAAAGGAATTGTATTAAGAGAGCCTTCTGTTGTGGCAGTAAATAACACTACTGGGGAAGTGCTTGCAATAGGTCAAGAGGCAAGAAGAATGCTTGGAAGAACACCGGGAAATATTGTAGCTACAAGACCACTTCGCGAGGGTGTAATTTCAGATTATACTGTTACAGAAAAAATGCTAAAACACTTTATAAATAAAGTGTGTGGAAGATTTGTTTTTGCACCTAGAATAATGATATGTATTCCATCACAGGTAACAGAAGTTGAAAAAAAGGCTGTTATTGATGCCGCGTCACAAGCAGGAGCAAGACGAGTATATTTAATAGAAGAGCCTATTGCAGCTGCAATTGGTGCTGGAATTGATATATCAAAAGCTTGTGGAAATATGATTGTTGATATTGGTGGAGGAACTACTGATATTGCTGTTATTTCCCTGGGAGGATCAGTTGTTAGTACATCACTTAAAGTTGCTGGAGATAAATTTGATGAGCATATTGTTAAATATATTAAGAAAAAACATAATATAATGATAGGAGAGCGTACAGCAGAGGAACTAAAAGTAAATATTGGATGTGTTTATCCAAAAATTCAAGATATGGAAATGGATATAAAGGGAAGAGACTTAATTACAGGGCTTCCAAAAACTATAACGGTTTATTCAAGTGAAATGATGGAGGCACTAGAAGAGCCTGCGAATATGATAATTGATGCAGTACATTCGGTTCTTGAAAAAACACCACCAGAGCTTGCATCAGATATTAGTGAAAAAGGTATATATATGACAGGAGGAGGTTGTTTAGTAGACGGGCTAGACAAGCTTTTAGCAGAAAAAACAGGAATTAATGTTATGATAGCAGATGATGCTGTTTCATGTGTAGCACTTGGTACAGGAAAAGCACTAGATAATTTAGATTCATTAGATGGTAAAAGAAGAAGATAAAAATAGGGACAGGTCCCCACAGGGACCTGTCTTTAAATAAAAAAGGAGAAAATATGGAGAGAAAAACAGTAGCATTTCATACACTTCGGTTGTAAAACTAACCAGTATGAAACAAATGCGATGATGCAACAATTTCAGAACTCTGGTTATGATATAGTTCCATTTGAAAATAAAGCGGACATATATGTAATAAATACGTGTACAGTAACAAATATGTCTGACAGAAAATCAAGACAGATGTTGAGACGTGCAAAACAGAAAAATCCATCTGCTATTATTGTTGCAACGGGTTGCTATGTGCAAGTTGCAAAAGATGAGGTTGAAAAGTTAGAAGAAATAGATTTATGTCTTGGCATTAATGAGAAAAACGAAATTGTAAAATATGTAGAAGCTTACATACAAAATCATACAAAACAATGCATGATTTCAGATGTTATGAAACAAAAAGAATTTTTAGATTTTGGTATGATTACTTTGGCTGAAAGAACAAGAGCTGCAATAAAAATTCAAGACGGATGTGACAGATTTTGTACATATTGTATTATTCCATATGCTAGAGGTAGAGTAAGAAGCAGAAAGATGGATAGTATTATAAAAGAGGCACAGGAACTTGTAGAAAACGGAATAAAAGAAATTGTATTAACAGGAATACATATTGCTTCATATGGAAAAGATTTTGAAGATGACATTACTCTTTGGAATTTGTTAAAAGAGTTAAATAAGATAGAAGGACTAAAAAGAATTCGTTTAGGCTCATTAGAGCCAAAGCTTCTTACGAGGGAATTTATAGAAAATTTAAAAGTTCTAGATAAGTTATGCAATCACTTTCATCTGTCTTTGCAAAGCGGATGTGACGACACTTTAAAAAGAATGAATAGAAGATATACTGTATCAGAGTTTAGAGAGGTAACAAAGAATTTAAGAGAAGCATTTGAAGAGGTTGTTTTAACAACGGATGTAATAGTAGGATTTCCAGGGGAAACAGATGAGGAATTTGAAACTACATACAAATTTTTAAAAGAGATAAATTTTTACAAAATGCATGTGTTCCCATATTCACAAAGAAAGGGAACAAAAGCGGCTACAATGGAAAACCAGGTTGAAACTGCAAAAAAAGAGGAAAGAAGTAGAAAACTTATAGAATTATCGAATCAAAATGAACAGGAATTTTTAAATAAATATATTGGAACAAATGTAGAGGTTTTATTTGAACAGGAAGATAAGGAATACATAAAAGGACATACTAAAAACTATTTAGAGGTAGCGGTAAATAAGGGAGAGGCACAAGAAAACGACTTAAAATATGTTAAAATAACAAAAAGCCAAGACGTGCGACTATTAGGATATGTTACAAATGAGTAATAAATTTGTAACATATTTGTAACACAAATGTAACAATAATTTAATATAAAAACACTTGAAAAAAATGTTGTAATATAGTATAAATAATTTATAAAAAAACAAGCAAAAAATACAAAGGAGGAATATAACCATGGATGAGCAAAACAATAATGGAGTACCATATGGAATTGGAAACGATTCAATAGGTGGTGTAGACTATTCTAATGGAAACATTGGAGGAACTACAGTAGCAGCAAATGCTAGCTTACCACAAGAAGTAACTGTTTGGTCAAAAATCAAATCTTTCTTATTACAAGACGTAAACAGAGATATTGTTGTTACAATGACACCACATCAAGCAAAAGTGCTAAAAGAAGTACATGATTTTTGGTTCCAAGAAATAAACTTCGGTAAAGTAAAAGATTTCTTATTCCAAGACATCACTTTAGGCACATCAAAGAAATAATGCTAAATGCAAAAATTAAGAGAAGTTCTTTAAATTTATTTGTTTAAAATAAATTTAAAGAACTTCTCTTTTTTTCACAAAAACACTAGCCTTTTTATAAAAAATGTGATAGTATTATATGGTAAATTTCATTGGGGTATCGCCAAGCGGTAAGGCATCGGATTCTGATTCCGACATTTCCTAGGTTCGAATCCTAGTACCCCAGCCAAATGTGCGATACTAAAGTATCGCAGTTAATAGTGAAAAGTGAATAATGAATAGTGAATAATTTCAAACATAGCTTGAAAGAGCACATTCGGCTACTATTCACTATTCAATGTTCACCATTCACTATTCACTATTTTTATTTTTAGGGAGGTATTTTTATGAAAGATTCATTATTAATCGAACAAGTTAAAGCATTGGAGGTATTAGATTCACGTGGAAATCCTACTGTACAAGTTGAAGTAGTTACTGAAGGTGGATTTTCTGGTGTAGCTATGGTTCCATCTGGAGCATCTACAGGAAGCTATGAAGCAGTAGAACTTCGTGATGGGGACAAGACTAGATACCTTGGAAAAGGAGTTAGCAAAGCTGTTGATAACGTAAACAATAAAATTGCTAAAGTTGTAGAAGGAAAAAATGTTTATGAGCAAAATAAAATCGATAATATTTTATTAGAATTAGACGGAACAAAAAACAAAGAAAAATTAGGAGCTAATGCTACACTTGGTGTATCACTAGCAGTAGCAAAAGCAGCCGCAGAATCTTTAGGTATGAGCCTATACAATTACATTGGCGGAGTAAATGCAAAATTACTTCCTACACCAATGATGAACATATTAAATGGAGGAAAGCATTCAGACAATAATATAAGTGTACAAGAATTCATGATAATGCCAGTAGCAAATGTTTCATTTGCAGAGAAATTACGCATGGGTGTAGAAATTTATCACAACTTAAAGAAAGTTCTAAAAGACAGAGGACATTCGGTTGCAGTTGGAGATGAAGGAGGATTTGCACCAAACCTAGCAGGTGAAGAAGAAGCACTTGACTGCATAGTAGAAGCGATTTCAAAAGCTGGATACAAGCCAGGAGAAGAAGTAGCAATAGCACTTGATGTTGCAAGTACAGAAATGTATGATGAAGCAAAGAAAATTGGAAAAGACGGATATTATTTCTGGAAAACAGATGTGTTTAAAACAAGAGACGAAATGATAGAATATTTAGAAGGATTAGTTGAAAAATACCCAATTATCTCAATTGAAGATGGCTTAGCTGAAGAAGATTGGGATGGCTGGAAAGTTCTAACTGAGAAATTAGGAAATAAAATTCAATTAGTTGGAGATGACCTATTTGTAACAAACCCAGTAAGACTACAAAAAGGTATAGACTTAGGAGTTGCAAATGCAATACTAATTAAACCAAATCAAATTGGAACATTAACAGAAACTTTAGACGCAATTGAACTTGCAAAAAAGAACGGATACAAAACAGTTGTATCACATAGATCCGGCGAAACAGAAGACACTACAATAGCTGATATAGCAGTTGCAACAAATGCTGGACAAATAAAAACTGGTGCACCATGTAGAACAGATAGAATTGCAAAATATAATAGATTATTAAATATCGAAGCAGAGATAAATTAGAACGAAGGAAGAAAGACAAAGGGACGGTGTTTATGTCTTTAGATGGCTTCGCCGTCAAAGACATAAACACCGTTCCTGCTGTCTTTCTTTATTTTAAAGGAGCAAATAATGTTAGAACAAATAAATTCGCCAAAAGACCTGAAAAACAAGACAATAAAAGAAAAAAAACAATTGGCAGAGGAAATAAGAAAATTAATAATTGAAACAGTATCAAAAAATGGAGGACACTTAGCCTCCAACTTAGGAGTAGTGGAACTTACAATTGCTCTTCATAGTGTGTTTAACGCACCAGAAGATAAACTAATATGGGATGTAGGACATCAATCATACGTTCACAAAATTTTAACAGGCAGAAAAGAAAGATTCAATACATTACGAAAAAAAGATGGAATTGCTGGTTTCCCAAAGATTACTGAATCTGAATATGACTGTTTTAATACAGGTCAT
>CAMVIX010000035.1 GCA_947167695.1 uncultured Clostridiaceae bacterium | reverse complement strand
TATTGACAAAAAAAGATTTAAGAAATAAAATAACATATATGAAAAATAAATTTTAAGGAGGAGATTTTTATGCCACTAGTTACAACAAAGGAAATGTTTGAAAAATCTATGAAGGAACATTTTGCAATAGGAGCTTTTAATGTAAATAATATGGAAATAATTCAAGGAATAACAGATGCTGCAGCAAAGCAAAATTCACCAGTAATTTTGCAAGCATCTTCAAGTGCAATTAAGTATGCTAGAATTGAATATTTAAGAAAAATGGTTGAAGCAGCATTAGAAGAACACAACATTCCAATTGCACTTCATTTAGACCATGGACCAGATTTCGAAACCTGTAAAATGTGTATAGATGGAGGCTTTACATCTGTAATGTTTGATGGTTCGAAATATGACTTTGAAGAAAATGTAAAACTTACAAAAGAAGTAGTAGACTATGCTCATTCAAAAGGAGTTGTTGTGGAGGCAGAACTTGGCAAACTTGCAGGAATAGAAGATGATGTAAATGTTGCAACAAGTGACGCAATGTACACAGACCCAGACCAAGCAAAAGAATTTGTAGAAAGAACAGGATGCGATTCTCTAGCAATTGCAATTGGAACAAGCCATGGAGCATACAAATTCAAAGGTGAAGCAAAATTAAGATTTGATATTTTAGCTAAAGTAAAAGAGAAAATACCTAGTACACCAATTGTATTACATGGTGCATCTACTGTTATACCAGAACTTGTTGAAATGTGTAATAAATATGGAGCTAATATTCCTGGAGCAAAAGGTGTTCCAGACGATATGCTTCATGAAGCAAGTTTAAAAGGTGTTTCAAAAATAAATGTAGATACAGACCTAAGACTTGCAATGACTGCTGAAATAAGAAAAGTATTTGCAGAAGATCCATCTGCGTTTGACCCTAGAAAATATTTAACACCTGCTAGAGCTCAAATTGAAGCAACAGTTGAACATAAAATAAGAGATGTTTTTGGCTCAAGCAATAAAGCTTAAAATTATAGTGAGACAAGGGGACACACTTCCTAGAGGAAGAATGTCCCCATTGTCTCAAAAACATTTGGGAACAAGATAAGACATGTCTCAAAATAAAAAGGAGAGAAACAAATGGCTGAATTAATAGCTAAAAATCCGGTAGCACATCATAATTATTTTATAGAAGAAACTATAGAAGCAGGAATAGAACTTACGGGCACAGAAATTAAATCTATAAGAAATAGAAAAGTTAATTTAAAAGACTCTTATGCTACAATAAAAAATGGTGAGGCCTACATATATGGTATGCATATAAGCCCGTACGAACAAGGAAATATATTTAATAAAGACCCTATTCGAGATAGAAAATTATTACTGAATAAACGAGAAATAAATAAGCTTTTTGGATTAATTCAGCAAAAGGGGTATTCTCTAATTCCAATCTCTCTTTATTTTAAAAATAGTTTCGTTAAAGTGGAACTAGGTATAGGAAAGGGAAAGAAGCTATACGATAAAAGGGAAGACTTAGCTAAAAAAGATGCTAAGAGAAAAATAGAAAGAGCATTAAAAGAACAAATATGAGCCGAAAGGGGACTTAACCTGCTGTGCAGGAATGTCCCCAATTTCGGCTCAAGCTTTTAGCAAATGTTTGATTTTGCTGTTATCTTCTAGAATTATGACCATTGTCTTGACTTACATAGTACCAAGTTAAGGCTACAATTACTATTCCAGTAATGCCTAAAATAAGCCATATCCATGCAGTATTTGCCATACCTGTTGTACCTGTTACATCTGCAGATGTTCTTGTAGCATTGTAATTTGTACCAGTTGTAGTATTCATATCATCACCGTCAAACATATCTTCTACGCCAGCACCAATACCTTGAGCAGTATCACGTATGCCATTTCCTATACCTTCTGCCATGTCTTGAATACCATTTCCAATATCGTTTGCCATATTCATCATGCCATTTCCCGCATTTTGCATAGATTCGCCTGCTTTATTTGCAGAATCTTGCATTTCTGTTCCTAAATCTGTATTTGTCGCAAAGCAAGTAGCAGAAATAAGTAATACTACAATAAAGACTAAAAAAGATGTTAAAAACTTTTTATTCATATTTTTCCTCCTATTAAATAAAAACTAATTATAGTATTTATTATTTTGGAGAAAATATACATAATAAAAAAATTTTGAGAATATGCTTTTACATATTCTCAAAAAAACTATTTTTTCATTCTAATTAAAATTGCAATACCTAAAAGAATTAATAAAAGTCCAACAACTAATAATAAAATACTTAAAATATCACTTATTGTTAGGGAATTTGAATTTGATGTATAATTAGGTGTTACGACAGTAGTTGGAGTACTTTCTTGGTATACTGTATCTAATTGTTCTCCTCCATAATAAGTGCTGTCATTAAGAGTATTAGTTGATGTAACTGCAGTATTAGTTTCATTTGTTAAATTACTAACAGTGCTCGTAGTATTTAAAATGTTTGCGGAAGTAGTTGTTATAGTATTATTTTCAACATTATTTGTTAATGTGTTATTTACAGAAGTTACATTATTTTCAAACACATTATCTAATAAATATGTATTTAATGCATGAACTGAACTTGCATATCCAATTAAAAATACAAAAGCGAATACTGCTACAATTATAAAAACACTTTTTTTCATAAGTTTGCCTCCCAAATTTTTAATATATATAATCATACACAATAATTAAAAAAAAGTCTATACAAAAGTAAAAATTTTTTTAAAAATATTGCATATGCTTATAAAATAGAAGTATAATCATATATATCTATTAAAAGGAGATAAACTATGAATTTTATAAAAGAAGAAAATAGGATTTATTGTGTTGATACTAAAGGAAACCTCGTTGCAGAGATAACATTTCAAAAACTAAAAAACGATGGTTATAATATAGACCATACTTTTGTAGATGAATCATTAAGAGGAAAAGGAGTTGCTAAACAATTGGTTGAGCTTGCTATAGACGAGATTAAAAGCAAAGGTGGACAAGTACAAGCTACATGCTCATATGCAAAGCATTACCTAAATAATAAATGAAAGGATAATATTATGAGAACAAAAATAAAAGATCGAATTTTACCAAGATACACAAAAGGCGAAGAAATATTTAATATGGTTTCACATATAGTAGGCGGTGGACTTGCGGTAATAGCATTAATACTATGCTTAATATTTTCTATAATTCATAAAAATCATTTTGCAATTATTAGTTCTATAATATATGGTACAACAATGATTTTCTCTTATACAATGTCAAGTGTATATCATGGACTAAGACCAAATACAGGGAAAAAAGTATTACAAGTGTTAGACCATTGTGCTATATATTCGATGATTGCAGGAACATACACACCTTTTTGTCTAGTAACGTTTATGAAATATGATATGGCTTTAGGCTGGTCAATGTTCGCAATAATATGGGGGCTTGCAATTTTAGGAATTGTACTTAATTCAATTGATTTAAAAAAATATAGAGTGTTTTCGATGATATGCTATATAGCAATGCGGTTGGTGTATTATATTTAAAATAGATATTTTACCTCAACTATTAACTATGCCAGGTTTTATACTGTTACTTTCTGGTGGAATAGCATACACAATTGGTGCAATTTTATATGGTGTTGGAGTTAAGAAAAAATATATGCACTCTATTTTTCATTTATTTGTTGTCTTAGCAAGCATATTGCAATTTTTATGTATCCTATTATATGTTGTTTAGTATACGACTTTATTTGTTTTAAAGGTGAAAAATGAAAAATATAAATTTTGAAGGACTTGGATTAAGCTTTAATATTGACAATGTTTTAATTGATTTTAATGGTGTAAAAATATACTGGTATGCGTTTATAATAGTAATTGGAATAGCAATATGCCTACTTCTGTGTAAAAAAGATGATGGAAAGTATAATATAAAATATGATGATGTACTACTACTAGCTTTGTTTTTACTTCCTATATCAATTATTTGCGCTAGGATATATTTTGTATTATTTAAACTAGACTACTATATAAATAACCCATTGGAAATATTTAATATAAGAAATGGCGGACTTGCAATATATGGAGGAATAATTGGTGCAATAGTTACAATTGTAATATTCTGCAAAAAGAAGAAAATCAAAATTCTTGATATGCTAGACTATTTAGCTCCATATTTAGCATTAGGGCAATGCATTGGAAGATGGGGAAATTTTTTCAATGGTGAGGCACATGGGAGTGAAACTGCGAGTTTGTTAAGAATGGGAATACTAGAAAATGGAGAATATATTCAGGTTCATCCAACATTTCTTTATGAATCTTTTTGTACATTAATTTTGTTTATACTTTTATATGTGAGAAGAAACAAAAGAGCATATTCGGGAGAACTAACATACATATATTTCTTCCTATATGGAATTGCAAGGGCAATTATAGAAGGGATTAGAACGGATAGCTTAATGCTTGGAAATTTAAGAATTTCACAAATATTATCTATTATTTTAAGCATTAGCTTTGGAAGTGCTTTAATATATAATAAGTATAAGAAGGTAAAGAAATGAAGATAAAATACTTTATTGCAGGAATAATAATCATAATTATAGACCAATTATCAAAATTATATATAATAGATAGGCATATTACGATCATACCAAATTTTTTTGAATTTAATTATACCGAAAATCCAGGAGGAGCATTTGGAATAGGCAACTTTAATCTAGTGCTAATAACAAGTATATTAATTGTAGTGGGAATAATTATTTTTTTAATAAAACACCATAAGAACATAACAAATTATATTCCTTTCATATTGATAATATCCGGAAGTATGGGAAACATATTTGATAGAATTTTTAGAGGTTATGTTATAGATTTTATAGATGTAAATATATTTAACTTCCCGAACTTTAATATAGCTGACATTTGTATTGTAATTGGAGTAGTAATTTTAGTATTATTTGAAATAAAAAATTCAAATAATAAGACAATTTAAAGCTTTACATAATTTGACACGACATAGGAAATAGAGTATAATTAAAGTATATTAAAGCCTATGCTTTAAAACTTTTTTCAAGGAGGAATACATCATGTGGAGAGTAGGCGGCTGGAAAAAGTTTCTTATTGCTTGCACAGTTGACTTGGCAATTTTTGCAGTAGCTCTTTCTATTGGAGCACCACTTAAATATGCCATAATCGGACTAGGAGTTGTTGCACTTTTAGAGTGGGTTCTTGCAACAGTGTAAGCAAAAGCGATGAGGGGATTCCTTCATCGCTTTTTTATTGCATAGGAAAAATCGCACCTTTTATGGAGCACAAAGTGCTCCGCTACGAATTATATTGCAAACGTTGTAGCGGAGAACAAGCAAAGCGCGTTCTCCATAAAGTGGCGAAACCACCTATGTTCTTGCATAGGAAAAATCGACAGATTTTTCCGGAGCAACAAGGTTAAGTTACCTTGATTCATCCGATTGCGAAGCCACTTTTCTTATATTGTACTTGGCGTAAGCCAAATATACAGACTTGCAAAATTACTTTACTTTGTTATATAATGTCTATAAAAAATTAAAATAAATTATTATGAAATAGGGGGATTTTTATGGAAGAAGTAAAAATTGGACGAGTTTATCGTCATTTCAAAGGAAATTATTATTTTGTGGAGAATGTAGGATTCGATTCTGAAACCAAGGAGAGAATGGTTATATATAAACCACTGTATGAAAGACAAGATAAACGTTTTATTTGGGTCAGACCAGAGAAAATGTTTTTAGAACAAATCCCTGATAGACCAGATAATATAACAGGACAAAAAACAAGATTTGAATTAGTAGATAAAATAGCACAAGATTATACAGAATATTGTAAGTAAAAGAGGTAAGAATGTTTAAATTAGTATCAGAATATAAGCCAACGCGGTGACCAACCACAGGCAATTGAATATTTATCAAAAGGCATAGAAGAAGGAAAAAAATTCCAGACTTTACTTGGAGTTACAGGTTCTCGGAAAAACTTTTACAATGGCAAATGTAATTCAAAAAGTGCAAAGACCAACTTTAGTTTTAGCACATAATAAAACACTAGCTGGACAACTATATAGCGAGTTCAAAGAGTTTTTTCCGGAAAACAATGTTGAGTATTTTGTATCTTATTATGATTATTATCAACCTGAAGCATATATTGCATCATCAGATACCTACATAGAAAAGGATGCATCTATAAATGATGAAATAGACAAGCTTCGTCACTCTGCAACAGCATCTCTTTTTGAAACAAGAGATGTAATTGTTGTAGCTTCTGTTTCATGCATATATGGACTTCGGAGACCCTATTGACTATGAAAACATGATTGTGTCATTAAGACCTGGTATGAACAAATCCAGAGATGAAGTCCTTCGTAAATTAGTTAATATGCAATATTCTAGAAATGAAATAGATTTTAAACGTGGTACATTTAGAGCCAAAGGGGATATAGTAGAAGTATATCCTTCCGATTATGGGGAAAGTGCTATACGTATAGAATTTTGGGGAGATGAAGTAGAAAAAATTACTGAAATAAATCCACTTACGGGCAAGCCTATTGGTGCTAGAAATCATATAATGATATTTCCAAATTCTCATTATGTTACAACTAAGGACAAAATGGAAAAAGCGTTAGTTACAATAGAACAAGAAATGGAAGAGAGAGTCGAATATTTCAAGGCTCAAAATAAATTTATAGAAGCTCAAAGAATAGAAGAAAGAACAAATTTTGATATAGAGATGCTTAAAGAAACTGGTTTTTGCCAAGGAATCGAAAATTACTCAAGGCACATAAGTGGCAGGCCTGCAGGAAGTGCACCATATACGTTATTTGACTATTTCCCAGATGATTTTTTACTATTAATAGATGAATCACACGCAACAATACCGCAAGTTAGAGCTATGTATAATGGCGACAAAGCAAGAAAAGATTCTCTAGTAAGCTATGGCTTTAGACTTCCATCTGCGTATGATAATAGGCCATTAAAATTTAACGAGTTTGAAAACAGAATAAATCAATGTATTTTTGTGAGTGCTACACCTGCTGAATATGAAAAAGAACATTCTGGCAGCAATGTTGTAGAACAAATTATAAGACCTACTGGGCTTCTTGACCCAGAAATAATAGTTAAACCTGTAACGAACCAAGTAGATGACCTAATAGAACAAATTCATGAAAGAGTTGAAAAACATGAAAGAGTGCTGGTAACAACATTAACTAAAAAGATGGCAGAAGACTTAACAAGCTATTTGAAGAGTTTAGACATAAAAGTAAGGTATATGCATTCAGATATTAAAGCACTAGAAAGAATGGAAATTATTAGAGACTTGCGTATAGGAGAGTTTGATGTTCTTGTAGGAATTAACTTATTAAGAGAGGGCTTAGACATACCAGAAGTATCTCTTGTGGCGATACTTGATGCAGATAAAGAAGGCTTCTTGCGTTCTGAAAGGTCACTAATACAAACAATAGGACGTGCTGCAAGAAATACTGATGGGAAAGTAATAATGTATGCCGACGAGCTTACAGACTCAATGGATAAGGCAATTTCGGAAACCAATAGAAGAAGAAAAATTCAAATGGAATACAACAAAGAGCATGGCATAACTCCACAAACTATACAGAAATCAGTAAGAGATGTAATAAAAGCCACAGTTGTAGAAGATATAAGTAACAAATACGATATAGGCAAGGATGAATCTATAGAAGATGTAATAGCAAAACTTACAGACGAAATGCTAAAACATGCAGCTAATATGGAATTTGAAAAAGCAGCTGAATTAAGAGATAAGATTAAAGAACTAGAAGCAATTAAATAGATGAAATTAACTTTAATAGACGAAATATAGCAATTTTTTATATAAAACTGCGGACGCTTCGCTATTTTTTGTAGCCGACTTGTGAACAGTTTTTACCTGTCCACAAGTCGTACAAAAAATACCTCGTTTTATATAAAAAATTCTATATTTCGTCTATTACTATTGAGAAAAATTGAGAACGGTTCTAATTTCTTAAAATTCACCTAACTTAAAATTTTTTTAAAACTGAGGGCCAGTGAGCAAATCTCCCTGGCTTTCATATTATAAATTTAAAATAATTCTAATATATAAGAACAACTAAAATAATTTTTGGAAAAAAGTAAAAGAGTATTGATTTTTGTCGAAATAATAGTTAAAATATATTTGTATATTTTAAATAATTTAGAATAATTATTAATTTAGGAGGAATGTATGGAAAAGAAATATGACGAATTTATGCAAGGGCTTTTTAAAGAATATAAACAAGATAAAGACAATCTAATTCAAATGCTAAATGAAGTACAAGAACATTATGGATATGTTCCAAAAGAAGCTCAGGAAGCTTTATCTGAATTTTTAGGAATATCAATGGCAGAAATTTATGGAGTGGTTACATTTTATTCAAGATTTTCGCTAGAGCCACAGGGCAAATATAAATTATCTGTATGCATGGGAACAGCATGCTATGTAAAAGGCTCACAAAAAATATTAGATAGAATTATAGAAAGGCTAAATATACATGAAGGGGAAACTACTCCTGATGGAATGTTTACTTTAGAGGCAATGCGTTGCGTGGGAGCTTGTGGCCTAGCTCCTGTGTTTACTGTAAATGGAGAAGTTTATGGTAAAGCAACCGTACAAAAACTAGACCAAGTTTTAGATGAACTTATGAAGGGATAAACTACATAATTGCAGAGCCTATATATTATTTATTTTTTATGCCTTGTGTGTCGAACCTTCCTAATTTTAAAATAGGATGGTTGCTCCACTCGCACTTCGCTTCGCTACGTTTGTAGCCTTCGCATCCGCTACGGCTAAACTTGGGTCGCTTACGCGGCATTTCAAAATAAATAATATATAGACCTTGCAAAGGAAGTTAAATTAAATAATAGGAGGAGTAAAATGAAAACAATTGAAGAAATTCATGAAATTGCTAAATCTAAAAGAGAAGAATTAGATTTACGAGTAAACACATCTGCAGATACAAGAGAAAAACACATCTTAGTATGCCATGGAACAGGATGCACATCTTCTAAATCACCAAAAATATTAGAAAATTTTAAAAGAATATTAAAAGAAAAAAATATAGAAAATGTAAGAGTAATTCCAAAATAAAATGGGCAAATCCATAAGATATAAAATAGCGTGTAACACAA
>CAMVIX010000034.1 GCA_947167695.1 uncultured Clostridiaceae bacterium | reverse complement strand
CTATATTTTTTTCTTCGAGTGACTCCGGGGTGACCGCCGTAGCAATTGTTCGAGCGAAAGCGAGTTACAATTGCTAGGATGGGGCAACGAGAAAGAAAAAAATATAACTCCCCGGGAGCGGACAAGAATTAGGTAGGAGGTATATTTTAATGAATTGGTATTTACAAAGTGGAAAAGAATCTGATGTAGTGCTAAGCACAAGAGTGCGCTTAGCAAGAAATATAAAAGATGTTCCTTTTATAGGACACATGAGCAAGCAAGATGCTGAGGCAGTGCTTAAAAAAATACAATCTATTGTCCCAAGCCTTGGGTATGGATTAAAATTTTTAAGACTTAAAGATATGGATAATACTACAAGACTTAGTTTAATTGAAAAACATTTAATAAGCCCAGAATTTGCAGTAGATAAAGCTGGAACTGGTGCAATTGTAATAAATGATGAAGAAAATATTTGTATAATGGTAAATGAGGAAGATCATTTAAGGATTCAAGTTTTATCATCTGGATTAGAATTAGAGCAAACTCTTGCCTTAGCAACAGAGATTGACGAAAAGCTACAAACACTAATAAACTATGCTTTTTCAGATAAATATGGTTTCTTAACTGCTTGCCCAACAAATGTAGGAACTGGAATGAGAGCATCTATAATGGTACACTTGCCAGCACTTACACTTACAGGCAATAGCAAAAAAGTGTTAGAGGCTGCAAATAATTTTGGAATGAATATAAGAGGTGTATATGGAGAAGGAAGTAAGCCACAAGGAGATATATATCAAATTTCCAACAAACAGTCGCTTTCAGTAACAGAAAAAGAAATAATTAAGAATATAAAAGCAATTACAGATAAAATTATTGACCAAGAGCGTTTAGCAAGAAAATATTTAGGCAAAGAACAAATAGAGTTAGAAGACAAGGTTTATAGAGCTTATGGCATTTTATCAAATGCAAAAAAGATTTCGTCAGATGAAGCAAAAGATTTACTTTCAATGGTAAAACTAGGTGTAGATATGGGAATAATTAAAGAACTAGACGATTTAAAAGTAAATAAGCTTATACTTTATACAAAGCCTGCAAATTTGCAAATAAGAATAGATAAAACAATAGATTCATACGAAAGAGATGTAGCAAGAGCTAAAATAATAAAAGAAATTATAAACGAATAGGAGGGATTTTATATGATGTATAAATTTACAAAAAGTGCTGAAACAGCGATAGAAATGGCTAACGATTTAGCAATAGAACTTGGGCATAATTATGTAGGAACAGAGCATTTGCTATACGGCTTATCTAAAGAAGGCACTGGTGTTGCATGCAAAGTTCTTGAAAATCAAGGTGTAGACCCAGATAGCATAATAGAAAAAATAGAAGAACTTGTTGGACGTGGAGAAGATGAGCAAACAGGTACTATAGGACTTACTCCAAGGACAAAAAGAGTAGTAGAAAATGCATACCGCGAAGCTAAAAGATTAGGCTCAGATTTTATTGGAACAGAGCATTTATTAATTGGTATAATGAGAGAAGGAGATAGTATTGCAGTAAGAATACTTATGGACCTTAATGCAAATCCTCAAAAACTTTATAATGAAATTGTAAAGGTAATAAATGAATATGACGAAGGAGACAGCAAGGGAAAGGGAAGTTCAAAAAGAGGAGGAAGCTTCAACCAAACACCAACACTTAATCAATTTGGAAATGATTTAACTAAAGCTGCAGAAGAAGGAAAGTTGGATCCAGTAATAGGCAGAAAAGAAGAAACAGAAAGGGTTATACAAATTTTATCTAGAAGAACAAAAAATAATCCGTGTTTAATAGGTGAGCCAGGTGTAGGCAAAACTGCTGTTGTAGAAGGACTAGCAGAAAAAATAGTATCAGGTGATGTACCTGAAATACTTAAAAATAAAAGGGTAGTAACTATTGATATTTCTTCAATGGTAGCAGGAGCAAAATATCGTGGAGATTTCGAGGAAAGAATTAAGAAATGCTTAAACGAAGTAAAAAAAGCAGGAGATGTAATTCTATTTATTGATGAAATTCACGTAATAGTTGGAGCAGGAGCAGCAGAAGGTGCAATAGATGCTGCAAATATTTTAAAGCCACTTTTAGCAAGAGGCGAAATCCAAGTAATTGGCGCTACTACTTTAAATGAATATAGAAAATACATCGAAAAAGATAGTGCACTAGAACGTAGATTCCAACCAATTACGGTAAATGAGCCAAGCATAGAGGACACAATACTTATTTTAAAAGGTCTTCGTGATAAATATGAGGCTCACCACAATGTAAAAATTACAGATGAGGCAATAAAAGCTGCAGCAGAGCTGTCTAGCAGATATATTAATGACAGATTCTTGCCAGATAAAGCTATAGATTTAATAGATGAAGCATCATCTAGAGTAAGACTTAAAACCTATACAATGCCAGATTCTATAAAAAAAGTAGAAGAAGATTTAAAAACAATATCAAAAGAAAAAGAAGATGCTATAAAAGTACAAGACTTTGAAAAAGCTGCATCACTTAGAGACAAGGAACACACACTAAAAGAAAAGCTAGAAAAAGAAAACAAAAAATGGAAGGACAAGAACACTAAAGAGGTTAAAAATATTACTGCAGAAGACATTGCAGAGGTAATTTCAAGCTCTACTGGAATTCCAGCAAATAAGATTAATCAAACAGAAAACGAAAAGTTAAGAAACTTGGAAAAAACTCTACATGAAAGAGTTATAGGCCAAAATGAAGCGGTAGAGGCAGTAGCGAAGGCAATAAAAAGAGGCAGAGTTGGATTAAAAGATCCAAAGAGACCAATAGGCTCATTCCTATTCTTAGGACCAACTGGTGTCGGTAAAACAGAATTATCCAAGGCACTTGCACAAAGCCTATTTGGGGATGAAAATGCAATGATAAGAGTAGATATGTCTGAATACATGGAGCCACATTCGGTATCAAAATTAATAGGTTCACCTCCTGGATATGTTGGCTTTGATGAAGGTGGACAATTAACTGAAAAAATACGTAGAAAACCATATTCTGTAATTTTATTTGATGAAGTTGAAAAAGCACATCCAGATGTAATGAATATGCTACTTCAAATATTAGAAGATGGTAGACTTACAGATGCACAAGGAAGAACGGTAAACTTTAAAAATACAGTAGTTATAATGACATCTAACATTGGTGCAAGACTAATTACTGAGAAAAAATCATTAGGCTTTACTACTGGGGAAACCAATGAAAGTACAAAGGAATACGAAGACATTAAAAAAGAAGTGATGGGTGAATTAAAGAAAACATTCAGGCCAGAATTTATAAATCGTATTGATGAAATTATAGTATTCCATAAACTAACGGAAAAAGAAATTGACCAAATTATAGACATTATGCTTAAAGAAGTAGTTTCAAGACTAAACACGCAAGGTATAAGTTTAGAGGTAGAGGAAAATGCAAAAGCTTTAATTGCAAAACAAGGAACAGATACAACATATGGTGCAAGACCATTAAGAAGAGCTATACAAAACATGTTAGAGGATACTCTTGCAGAGGCAATATTAGATGGGAAAATAAACCCAGGAGATAAGGCTAGAGTAATAGCAGATGGAGAGAAAATAAAAATAGAGAAGCAGGATATCAAAAAAGAATAAAAGTGATTACAAAAAGAACGCTTAGGGGACATATTTCCTTTTGCGTTCTTTTTTCTTTAAAAAACTTGTTTATTTCCTATAGTTTATGATATACTAACATCAAGTTAGGGGGATTATTTTGGAGAAGGTAATTGAAGTTAAGAATTTGAAGAAGAAATATAAAGATAATGAAGCATTACGAGGCCTTGATTTTGATTTATATAAGGGAGAGATACTTGGCATTTTAGGACCAAATGGTGCAGGAAAAAGTACAACTATAAATATACTATCAACTATATTAAAGAAAGATGAAGGAAAAATTTTATATTTTGGAGAAGAAATTTCTGAAAGAAACATAAACAAAATAAAATCAAAACTCGGCATTGTGCCACAAGACTTGGCTATTTTTGAAGATATTTCAGCTTATAAAAATATCACATTTTTTGCATCACTTTATGGGCTAAAGGGCGAAGAACTGGAAAAGGCTACAGATTATGCATTAGAATTTGCAGGACTTACAAGCAGAAAAAATGATAAACCAAAAACATATTCAGGGGGAATGAAAAGAAGACTAAATATTGCCTGTAGCATTGCACATAAGCCAGAAATACTTATATTAGATGAACCAACTGTTGGCATAGACCCACAGTCTAGAAACCATATATTAGAAGACTTGAAGGCTCTTAAAAGTAACGGAACGACCATAATTTACACAACTCACTATATGGAAGAGATAGAGCAAATCGCAGATAGAGTAGTAATAGTAGATAATGGAAAAAAAGTAGAAGAAGGGACAATTGGAGAACTGCTTGATAAATACAGCGAAGAAAATCTAGAAAGCCTATTTTTAGATATAACTGGAAAAAACTTAAGAGATTAGGAGGAACAAAAATGAAATTATTAATTTTAATGAAGCAAGACTTAAAAAATGTTTTCTCTAATCCATCAATAATGATGTTTTGCTTTATATATCCAACAGCATTGGTACTACTATTTGGCTTTTTATTTTCAGATATGTACAAAAGTGATATTGTAACATCATATGATTTTTATGGAATTACAATGATTTTTTATCTTATACTACAATCTGCAACCATAACACCAACAGTATTTATGGAAGAGAGAACTAAAAAAGGAAACTTAAGAATAGCATATGCTCCGGTTTCAAGAATACAAATTTATACATCAAAATTAATAACAGTTATTTTAGTTTTAACAGTATCATTCCTAATTCATATTGCATTTTTAGGATTAACTGGAATAGTAAATTTTGGTGGAAATAATACTTTTATCATAATGATACTGTTTTTTTTACTTATGTTATTTATGGTAACATTAGGTGGAGCAGTATGCACATTGATTAAAAGTGAAGATTTAACAAATAAAATCGTTGGAATAACTGTTAACTGTTTTGCAGTTGTATCTGGAATTTTCTTTCCAGTTGAAATGCTTGGCGAATTTGCAGGAAACGTTGCAAATGCAACTCCAGTAAAAATGACATTAAATAAAATATTTGAAATAATATATGATAATTCATATGCAAACTTGCGGGTGGGTAATTGGAATTACAATTATATTTACAGTAATATTTTTAATAATAATTCACAAAAATTACCATATAGAGGATTATATTTAGGAGGAATAAAATGCTTAATCTATTAAAAATGATTATATATAGAACAATAAATAACAAAATATTTCTTCTATTAGTTCTTTTTGTGCCAGCAATAGTAGTAATAGGCTCGATAATTTATACAAATAATATTGAGCATAATATTAGAGTTGGGATAATAGGAGACACAGTGCCAAATATAGAGCATTTATCATGTGCTATATTAAACCAGGAACCGAAACTTTCAGAATTAGTTGAAGGCAAATATGATGCAATTATTGCATATAAAAATGATAAATACGAAATAAAAAGTGTAAAAGGTCAAGAATTTGATAAGGCACTAGATAATGTTTTAAACAATGGAATACCTGTAAAAGATGCTTTTGTAAACAAATCAAACAGAGGAGTAATTGGAAATTTAGTTGGCTTTTTAAGTATGCTTCTTCTAATGCTGGGCTCTATTCTTTACAAATTTTATTATCAAGATAAGGCACGGAATTGCAAGAAGAATAGTTGTTTCAAAAGCAGGATATGTTAGATATATTTTAAGTTATCCAATTTCCGTGTTTTTAGTATTATTCATACCTGCTTGGCTAATAACTATTGTTTCAAGCTCTACGCTTAACTTAGGAGAAAATATAAAATTCCCAGAGCTTACATTTATGATGTTCGTATTATGCTTCCTGGGAGCAAGTTATAATTTCCTAGTTGCTTCATTTAGCAGACATGAACAAAATGGAGGATTATTTGCAACAATGACTGTAATGATGACCTCACTTTTATCTGGTAGCTTTATAGAAATTGCAAAAGGTGGAATTGCAGAAAAAATTTCATATCTATTTCCACAAAGATACATTGTGGATTTTGCAATAAACTTGGAAAACGGAAATAAGCTAGGTTTTATATCAATGTTTGTAATAACAGGAGTTAGTATTTTATTTATAGTTCTTGGAGGAATTATTAATAGAAAAAGAATGATGAATTAGATATTAGATGATGCAGTAAACCAAGCGGGAGCATTCCTGAAAAGTAGCTTAAGTCTCCGCTAGTGAACGAAAATAAAATATGTCAAATACAGAATAAAATATATTAATTAAGGAAAAGATAGATATAATTAGATAGCAATATTAAACTTAGTAAATTTGATAAAATAAAAACTAAAAATCACTTGCTAAATTTATTTTACTATGATAATATAAATATAAGATAATTGAATATAATTTTATATTCCCTGCGTAGTTCGAGCGAATAGAAATTTTAGAACCTACAAGTTTGGATAAGGGAGTCGATCTTTAAATATGGCGTGTATGCTTACCAGTTAGATGTAAGAAACCCAGGAATATTTTCGTAGACACCCACCTGTATAAGTACAGGTCCTATAAAATTTTTATCATCAATACGGCTTCTGCGGGGGATTTTTTTGTTTAGTGAATAATGAATGGTGAATAGTGAATAGTTAAAGATGAATATTTTTTGGAGGTAGCAATATATGAAGAACTATTTTTTTACGTCTGAGAGCGTTACAGAAGGGCATCCGGACAAGCTATGTGACTATATTTCAGATACTATATTAGACGAATGCTTAAAACAAGATAAAGATTCAAGAGTAGCAGTTGAAACTTTTGCTTCAAACAATTTGATAACTATTGCAGGTCAAATTACAACGAATGCTACGATAAATGTAGAACAAATAGCAAGAGATAGAATTAAGGAAATAGGTTTTGACAATAGCAAAACTGATATGGATTATAGAACCTGCAAAATCAATGTGGATATTACAAAGCAAAGTCCAGATATTGCTTTGGGAGTAGACACAGGCGGTGCTGGAGATCAAGGCATAATGTTTGGATATGCTTCGGATGAAACAGAAGAATACATGCCTTATGCAATTTGGGCAGCACATAAATTAGCGAGAAAACTTACGCTGGTTCGTAAAACAGGAGAAATTCCGTATTTAAGACCAGATGGCAAAACTCAAGTTACAGTAGAATATGAAGGAGACATTCCTAAAAGAATTGAAACTATTTTAATCTCAACACAGCATTTAGCAGATGTAGACATAAAAACATTAAAAGAAGATATTACTCAAAAAGTAATTAAAGAAGTAATTCCAGAAAAAATGATAGACGAGAATACAAAAATATACATTAATCCAACTGGAAGATTTGTAATTGGTGGACCTCTGGGAGATACTGGACTTACTGGAAGAAAAATTATAGTTGATACTTATGGTGGATATGCAAAACATGGTGGAGGAGCTTTTTCTGGAAAGGATGCAAGTAAAGTAGATAGGTCTGCTACATATATGCTTAGGCACATTGCAAAAAATCTTGTTGCAAATGGATATGCAAAAAAATGCGAAATTCAAATTTCATATGCAATTGGAATGCAACAACCACTTTCTATTTGTGTAAATACATTTGGTACAAGTTCTAAATCTGAAGAAGAATTAGTAGAATTGATTAAAGAAAAATTTGATTTAACTCCAAATGGAATAATAGATTACTTAGGGTTAAAAGAGCCTATTTATTGCAAAACAACAAACTATGGGCATTTTGGAAAGAGCGATTTGCCATGGGAGAAAATAATTAAAATTTGAACAAACGTGTGCGTTCCATTTGTTTTACGTGAGCCAAGGTGACACTCCTCTTTAAAGAGGAGTGTCACCTTGGCTCACATTTGCTATAATTTTCTTCAAGAATAAAAAAAACGACTTAAGAAATAATATTTAAGGGTGAATTTTATGTTTAAACCAGATAGAATTTTATATGAAGATGGAATACAAAATTATGAGCTTGGAAAAGAGTTACTAGAAAAGTACAAAAATATTCCAAAGGAAGTTATTGAAAACCATAATAATATAGAAGAGATGAGAAAAAACAAAAACTCTGAATTTGCAAAAATGAAGAGACATTTAATTATAGGAACAAGAAAAACACACCAATATGCAGAAAATCACAAGGTATCAGATTTTCTTGTACCATACACCTCATCTGGCTGTACTGCAATGTGCATGTATTGCTATTTGGTATGTAACTACAATAAATGTGCATATTTAAGGTTATTTGTAAATAGAGAGCAAATGTTAGATAAAATAATAAAAACTGCAAATAAATCTGAAAGAGAATTGACTTTCGAAATAGGTAGCAATAGTGACTTAATTTTAGAAAACACTATTACTAACAATTTAGTATGGACAATAGAAAATTTTAAGAGCTCTCCTAAAGGAAGACTTACATTTCCAACAAAATTTGATATGGTAGACCCTATTTTAAATTTAGACCATCAGGGTAAAGTTATAGCAAGAGTAAGCCTTAACCCAGAAGAAATAATAAACAAAGTAGAATTTGGAACTTCAAGATTAGATGGCAGGATAGATGCAATAAATAAGCTCTCAGAAGCAGACTATAAAGTAGGCATCCTTATAGCACCTATAATTCTAGTGGATGAATGGAAAGAACTATATGAGGGGCTTTTAAAGGTGTTGCAAGAAAGATTAAGTAAAAAAGCAAAAAAACAAGTTTTTTTTGAACTTATTTTTATGACCTACAGCTATATCCATAGGATGATAAATACAGAAGCTTTTCCAATGGCAATTAATCTTTATAATCCAGATCTGATGACTGGAAGAGGCAAAGGCAAATACACATATAAGAAAATCGTAAGAGAAGAAGGGGAAAAATTTATGAGAGAAATAATGCATAAGTATTTTCCTGAAAATGAAATATTATATGTGTCGTAGGAGAGAGAAAGAAAATGGATACATTTGAGGAGGCGTCTAAAAATCATTAATGAAATAAAAAAGCTCGAATCTTGTCGAAAAATTTTCGTGTCAATAGTTTTTGAAAAAGTCTCAAAAAATTTGAAATATTAGCGGAAAAATTTTAAAAAAATAAAAAAAGTATTGAAATAAAAATAAAAATAGTATAAACTAATAATGCAAATGAAAGGTAGAAAACCTTAAGAATTAGCAA
>CAMVIX010000033.1 GCA_947167695.1 uncultured Clostridiaceae bacterium | reverse complement strand
ACTTACCGCTTGGTCTCTTAAAGGATTTTATTGTTTACTTTTCAATGTGCTTTTTAAAGTTCCCAACCGAATGTGTTGATTGAGAACAGTATTATTTTAGCATAACTATTTATATAATGTCAATAGTTTTTTTAAATATTTTTAAAAAAATTTTATAAATAATTTTATGCTGAATTTTGTCGTATTTTAGTGTCTTTTCACGCGACTTTTATATGTTAACATGTTTGAATTTTAAAGTCAATAGTTTTAAGAAAAAATTTATAGAATTTGTTACTAAATAATTTTTTACTTACATCTAATAGACGAAATATAGAATTTTGCAGATGAAACGAGGTATTTTTTGTACAACTTTGGGCAGATTAACAATCTGTCCCAAAGTTGGCTACAAAAAATAGCGAAGCGTCCGCAGTTGAATCGAAAAATTTCTATATTTCGTCTATTGCTATAAAAAAATTATCCAGTTACTTGATTTTTTATAAGCCAAGGTGCAAAACGAGAACACACATCAGAAGACATATTAAACTGTTCTCCGGTGTGTGTCCCCAAAATATTTTTATTTTTATTTAATTGCTTCTACGCATTTATGGCATAATGTAGGATGTTCACTGTCGTGTCCTACAGTTTTGTCATATTTCCAGCATCTTTCACATTTTTCTCCTTCAGCAACAGATACAACTACACTTACCTCTTTAGAATCTTTTCTTTCTTCTTCTTTTAATTCTAATCCTGATACTATAAATACTGTTTGTAATAATTCTAGATTCTCTTCTATTAGTTTGTACTCTTCTGATTCTTTATTGGCATATAATGTTACTTTAGCATTTAAGGAGTGTCCTATTGTTTTAGCAGCTCTAGCTTCTTCTAAAACTTTTGCAACTTTTGCTTTTAATTCAACAATTTTCTCCCATTTTTGCTCTAAAACTTCATCTTCATATTCTGCTTTCACTTCTGGGAAAGATGTTAACATTACAGACTCTACATCCTCTGTTTCTATGTGTTTCATATATTTCCATATTTCCTCAGCAGTAAATGAAGCCATTGGTGCAAGCATCTTTACTAAAGCATCTAATATGATATACATACTGCTTTGCGCTGATCTTCTTTGTTTGCTTTCTTTTTTATATGTATATAGTCTATCTTTTATTATATCTAGATAGAAGTTTGACATATCTACAACGCAAAAAGCATTTATGGCTTGATATGCTGTATGGAAATCATATTTATCATATGATTCGCAGTATGCTTTAACTAATTTGTTTAATCTAGCTAATGCAAACCTATCTATTTCTTCCATGTCTTTATATTCTACCATATCAGTATTCGGGTCGAAATCGCTTGTATTTCCTAATATATATCTTGCAGTATTTCTTATTTTTCTATAAACTTCTGTAATTTGTTTTAATATTTCATTAGATAATCTTACATCTGATTGATAATCTGACGAAAGCACCCATAGTCTTAAAATATCTGCGCCATAATCTTTTATTACTTCTTGCGGAGCGATACCATTTCCTAAAGATTTATGCATTACTCTTCCTTGACCATCAACTGTCCAGCCATGTGTTAAAACTTCTTTATATGGAGCCTTTCCATTCATTGCAACAGATGTTAAAAGTGATGATTGGAACCAGCCTCTGTATTGGTCTGCACCTTCTAAATATAAATCTGCTGGATATGGCATATTCCTTTCTACTAAAACGCTTTGATGTGTTGACCCAGAATCAAACCATACGTCCATAATGTCCTTTTCTTTTGTAAATGAACTGCATCCGCATTCACATTTTGCGCCTTCTGGTAATAGTTCTTTTGCATCTAAGTCATACCAAACATTAGAACCTTTTTCTCTAAATAATTTTGCAATTTTTTCTATGCTTTCTTTTGTTATATATTCTTTTTCACAATTTTCGCAATAGAATATTGGAAGTGGAACTCCCCATGTTCTTTGGCGTGAAATACACCAATCAGCTCTTTCTTTTACCATGCTTGCTATTCTGTCTTCTCCCCATGTTGGAATCCATTTAACATCTTTTATAGCATCTAGTGTTTCTTGTCTAAATTTATCTACAGAGCAGAACCATTGCTTTGTTGCTCTAAATATTATTGGATTCTTGCATCTCCAGCAATGTGGATAAGAGTGGTTTAGTACCTCTTTATGTAATAAGAATTTATTATCTTCTAGCCATTTAATTATTTTCTCATTTGATTCATCATATTTTAATCCTGCAAATATTCCGGCATCTTCAGTTTGGTATCCCTTTCCGTCAACGCAAACTATCATATCTAGTCCATTTTTCATACCTGCTAAATAGTCTTCTTTACCATAGCTTGGTGCTGTATGAACTGCACCTGTACCAGTTCCAAGTTCAACTAAGATTGTATCATCTGAGCCAAGTATAACTCTTGATTCTCTATCTATAAATGGATGCTCACAGATTACTCCTTCTAAATCTGCTCCTGGAATTGTTCCTGTTACTTCATAGTCATCTATTCCAGACTCATTCATTACATCTTCTACTCTTTCTTTTGCCATTATTAAGGTTTCTTCGCCCACTTTAACAAATGCATAAGTAAAGTCTCCACCAATTGTAATACCAGTATTTCCAGGAAGTGTCCAAGGTGTTGTTGTCCAAATTACTATATATGTATTATCTTTATTAAATAATCCTTTTGAATCTTTTACTTTAAATTTAACATATATTGATGTTGTATCTACATCTTTATATTCTATTTCAGCTTCTGCTAAAGCTGTTTCGCAGTCTGTACACCAGTATACTGGTTTTAATCCTTTATATATGTAACCTTTTTCATACATTTTTCCAAATACTTCTATTTGTCTTGATTCTGATTCCGGATTATATGTTATATATGGATGATCCCAGTCAGCCAAAACTCCCAATCTTTTAAATCCAGCAGTTTGCTTATCAATAAAACCTGCAGCGAAATCTCTACAAGTGTCTCTAAAAACATTTACTCCTATAGCATCTCTATCTAGTCCTAAAACATCTATGGCTCTTTTTTCTGTTGGAAGGCCATGCGTGTCATATCCAGGAACAAATATTGTATTATATCCCTTAAGCATTTTATATCTATTGATTGTGTCTTTTAGTATTTTATTTAATGCATGTCCTATATGAATTTCTCCATTAGCATAAGGAGGTCCATCATGCAATATAAATGGTGTATTGTCCTTGTTCTTTTCTAAAATCTTTTCATACAATCCATCATCAAATACTTTTTGTATGTTTGGTTCATTTTCTGGCAAGCTTGCCCTCATTGGAAAATCTGTTTTTGGTAAGTTTAATGTTTGTCCATAATCCTTCTTTTCTTCACTCATTTTCTATTCCTTTCTGAAACGTTAGGGACGGTTCTAAACGTTTCACTCAATTTTTGAAACGTTTAGAACCGTCCCTAACGTTTCATTCAAAAAGACCTATTTCATCCTATGCTTAGGACGAAATAGGTCAAACATTCCGCGGTACCACCTAATTTAAGAAAGATATTTCTTTCTTCACTTAATTTATCTTTAACGCAAGATTTAAACGACTTACCCTACTGTCATTTCGAATAAGCAACTCCTAGGTGATAACAAATTATTTTATCCTACCGAACTTTCACCTTACACCTCGGCTCTCTTTAGGCATATTTTCAATTTGCCGTGTCCTATTCACAGTTTTTGTATCAATTGCAAAGTTATTATACCACCCATTGCAATAAAATGCAAGGGGTGAATGTAAGATTTCTCTATACTCTTGTTTTCTCCTCCAACCATTTTTCAAGCTCATCTATTTTTACTCTTACTTGCTCCATTGTGTCTCTATCACGAATTGTCACACATCCATCATTTTCTGTTTCAAAATCTACTGTTATGCAATAAGGTGTTCCTATTTCATCTTCTCTTCTGTAACGTTTTCCAATTGATCCCGCTTCATCATAGTCACACATAAATTTCTTACTTAAAGCATCATATACTTCTTCTGCTTTTCCGCTTAATTTCTTCGATAATGGAAGAATAGCTGCTTTATATGGTGCTAAACTTGGGTGTAAATGTAATACAACTCTCGTATCTCCTTCTGAAATTTCTTCTTCATCATAGCTATCACACATAACAGTCAAGAATATTCTATCTACGCCAACTGCCGGTTCTACACAATAAGGCACATATTTCTCGTTAGTTTCTGGATCTAAATAAGTTAAATCTTCTTTTGATGCTTCCATATGTCTTTTTAAATCATAGTCTGTTCTATCTGCAATTCCCCAAAGTTCTCCCCAACCAAATGGGAATAAATACTCTATATCTGTCGTCCCTTTGCTGTAGAATGATAATTCCTCTTTTGAATGCTCTCTCATTCTTAAATTTTCTTCTTTTATTCCAATTGACAATAGCCAGTCTTTGCAGAATTTCTTCCAGTATTCATACCATTCTAGGTCTGTGCCCGGTTTGCAGAAAAACTCTAATTCCATTTGTTCAAATTCTCTTGTTCTGAAAATAAAGTTTCCTGGTGTAATTTCATTTCTAAAAGAACGTCCCATTTGGCCTATGCCCATTGGCAATTTTCTTCTTGTTGTTCTTTGAACATTTTTAAAATTTACAAACATTCCGCTGAGCTGTTTCTGGTCTTAAATATACTTCAGATTTTGCATCCTCAGTAACTCCCATAAATGTTTTAAACATTAGATTAAATTTTCTAATTTCTGTAAAGTTGTTCTTTCCACAATTTGGGCAAGGAATATTATTGTCTTTAATAAATGATACTAATTGCACATTAGACCATCCATCTAATCCACTTAATTCTTTTCCGTTTTTAAATGCCCATTCCTCTATTAACTTATCTGCTCTATGTCTCGTCTTGCACTCTTTGCAATCTATGAGCGGATCACTAAATCCTCCTACATGTCCAGTTGTAACCCATACTTGTGGGTTCATAATAATTGCGGCATCTATTCCAACATTATATCTAGATTCTTTGATAAATTTTCTCCACCACATATCTTTAATGTTTTTCTTTAATTCCGCTCCAAGTGGGCCATAATCCCAAGCATTAGCTAGTCCTCCATATATTTCAGAACCCGGATAAATGAATCCTCTGTTTTTGCATAAATTTACTATTTTATCCATTGTTTTCTCTACCATAACATTACCTCTTTATTTTTTATTTATAAGTATTATATCAATTATACTTGAAAAGTCAAGGAATAATTTTGAGACAAGGGGACGTTGTTTTTGTCCCTTCCCCTCACCTACTCATCCTTGCTTGTATTTATTTTTAGCAACTTAAATATCTCTACAACAACAATTGGTGAAAGCACTAATATTGCTACTTCTATAATTTTTTCTGTTGGAAGTATTGCAATACCAAATATATCTCTTAAGGCTGGTACTAAAAGCACTACAAACATAATTGTAGCAGAAGCAATAATTGCAAGCAATAATTTTGTGTTATTAAATAGCCCACCTTTAAATAACGATTCTTTATTGTTTCTAATGTTAAATACGTGTACAAGTTCAGAAAGTGCAAGTACGCAAAATGCCATTGTTTGACCAATTTGTATTTTTTGAGTTTCATCCACATTTGGTGTAGCTAAACCTAGGCAGAAAGCAATTAAAGTAAGAACTCCAATCATTGTTCCTTGATATATTATTCTCCACGTCATTCCTTTGCTAAATACACCTTTTCCTGGTTTTGTAGGCTTACGTTTCATTACATTTTTGCTTGCTGGGTCAAATGCTAGTGCTAAAGCTGGAAGCGAATCTGTAACTAAATTTATCCATAATATATGAATTGGTAGTAATGGCTCTAAATTTGAAATATTTTGTATTTCAAACCAATTAGCTATAAGTGGCATTGCCATTATTGCTACAAATAGCGTAATAATTTCTCCTACATTACTTGAAAGCAAGAATTGGATTGCCTTTAATATATTATCATATATTCTTCTTCCTTCTTCTACAGCAGATACTACTGTTGCAAAATTATCGTCTGTTAAAATTACATCTGCTGCTTCTTTTGCAACATCTGTGCCTACTACTCCCATTGCACAACCAATATCTGCATTTTTAAGAGCTGGTGCATCGTTTACACCATCTCCGGTCATTGCAACAATTTCTCCATTTGCTTGCCATGCTTTAACAATTCTTACTTTATGCTCTGGTGATACTCTTGCATATACTGAATATTTTCTTACATTTTTAGTTAAATCCTCGTCAGTCATTTCCTCTAATTCTGCACCAGTAATTGCCTCGTCTTCATTTTGCAATATTCCCAGTTGCTTTGCAATAGCTGTAGCTGTAATTTTATGGTCTCCTGTAATCATTACTGGCTTAATTCCAGCTGTTTTACATTTAGCAACTGCTTCTTTTGCCTCTTCTCTTGGAGGGTCTATCATTCCACACATTCCAACAAATGTTAAATCTTTTTCTATTTCTTTTACCTCATCTGCATTAGGCTCATGGTCTATTTCCTTATATGCAAATGCTAATACTCTTAAGGCATTCTTTGCCATTTCCTCGTTGCTTGAATATATATCTTTTTTATAGTCGTCTAAGTTGCCTATTTCTCCATGAATTAAACAATCCTTACATCTAGCTAAAAGCTCATCTACTCCACCTTTAGTATATACTATATATTTACCATCTACTTTATTTACTGTTGTCATAAGCTTTCGTTCTGAATCAAATGGAATTTCTCCTACTCTTGGCATCATTCCATAGGTATGTGGATCAAAATCCATTTTAAAGCCAAAGTCTACTAATGCTGTTTCTGTTGGGTCTCCTGTTAATGTATTATTTTCTGATACTTTTGTATCATTGCAAAGCATTCCAGCATTTATCATTATTCTTAAATCTTCGTCTACACTTGCGTCTTCGACATTTATTAACTTATAGTCATAGAAAACTTTTTTTACTGTCATTTTGTTTTGTGTTAACGTTCCTGTTTTGTCAGAGCATATTACTGTTGCACTTCCTAATGTTTCTACCGCTGGGAGTCTTTTCACAATGGCATTTTTTTGTACCATTCTTTGTACACCGATTGCAAGAACTATTGTAGATACAGCAGGTAATCCTTCAGGAATAGCTGCAACAGCTAAGCTTACTGCAGACATAAACATGTGAATTGGCTCTTTTCCATAAAGTAAGCCAATGCCAAAAATAAATGCGCATATAACTAGTGCTGCAATTCCAAGTGTTTTGCCTAGTTTATTAAGCTTTATTTGAAGTGGAGTTTCTGTTTCTTCTGAACTGTTTATAATATCTGCAATTTTGCCTACTTCTGTGTTCATTCCAGTTTCTACAACTATGCCTTTTCCTCTACCATATGTAACAAGGCTTGATGAAAATAGCATATTTGTTCTATCTCCTAGTCCCACTTTCTCGTCAGTTATTGCCTCAATCTTTTTTTCAACTGGAACCGATTCACCTGTTAATGCAGATTCTTGAGATTTTAAATTAACTGCCTCTATAATTCTTAAGTCTGCTGGAATAAAATCTCCTGTTTCTAATACAACAATATCACCAGGTACCAGTTCTCTTGATGGCACAACCGTAATTTTACCATTTCTTATTACTTTTGCTGCATGGCTACTTAGTTTTTGCAAAGCTTCCAAAGACTTTTCTGCCTTATTTTCTTGGGCTACACCAATTATTGCATTTACTATAATTACAATTAAAATAATAATTGTATCTGTTATTCCTTCTCCTTCGATTACTCCAATTACTCCAGACACTACTGCTGAAATAATTAGCACAATAATCATAAAATCTTTGAATTGCTCCAAGAACTTTACCAGCAAGCTCTTTTTCTTTTTTGCTTTTAACTCATTAAAACCATATTTTTCCTGTCTGCTCTTTACCTCATCGGTTGCTAAGCCCTTTTCTATGTTTGTTTCTAATGTTCTTGCTGTTTCTTCTGTAGATTTGTTAAACCAATTTTCAATCATTTAAAAATCTCCTTTCTTATGTAGTATGCAAAAAGCAAGGCTTTTTTAGAAATTAAAGTTTGCATACATACTTTATTTTCTTTAAAAGTCTTGCTTACTTATTCTTTATTTAAGTTTACTAACCAGATAAAACTTATCGAGGCTGTTGATTAGCAATTAAAAGCTACTCCCTTTTAAATTAGGAATATTGTATCACTTTAAGGAAAATTTTACAAGTGACTTTTTAATATTTTAGTTATTATCTTGATAATGCAAACTTCTCGTTGCAAATGTAACCACTTTAAGAAAAAGCATTATTTTGGAGCCTTATGTTTGAGGTAATGAGTCCATCCCAAATTCCTCACGCCTCCCTAGTCATATACTGGTCCTTCTCCATTATCTGTAGGTGTTGGTTCAGCTGTTGGTGTTGGTGTTGATTCAGCCTTTATTCTTATACTGCCAGCTCCATTTAGGCTATCGCTACCAGCTCTCAGTGGTACGTAAAGTGACTGGCGCGAAGAGATGCCGCCGTCGGTGCTATCTGGACCGTTGCGGTACCTGTCAGATGCCGGATAGAAGTCGCCATCTGCTGCATCGACGAAAATGCCACCACGATAAGTACGACCATAGACTTGGTATGCTTCTGCTGTCCATTCTCCCATGTTTCCTTCTAAGTCAAAGATGTTTTTTAATTTGTCGCTTGTATTTGCTCCTGAATTAGCAGGAGTAGTTCCCTGATATGAGTGACCTGTTTGTGCTTCACTTCCTATGAATTTTATTACTTGGTCGTATTGACTTCCCCATATCATTTGTCCTACTAATATTGTATCTGTTCCATTTGTTATTTGTTTTCTTAAGGTTCCATATAAGCCGTACCACTTTTGGTCGTTTGTAGCTGCTGTTAATACTTCTTGGTCTTTTTTACTTCCTGCATTTGTCTGTGCTTCGTATCTTGAAATATAAAAGCCTCCGTATGTAGCTACACTTTCTGCCATAGAGTAAAAGTCGCTTTCGATTTGTGTTCTTGCAGCTGTAGTATCTACGTCAAAATTTGTTACAAGGTCTGTCTCGTGGTAATCTGATGTATTCCATGTTTGCCCTGTTGCATCCTCGTCGAATTCCCAATTGTCTTCATCCCAGTATATTTTTCCTGCAAGCTTCGTATTTGTTCCGCATGTTGGGCATTGTAATGTTGTTGTATCTAGTGTAACATTTGCACCATGTACTTTACACATTACCATATTATTTATGTTTGAAACTGGAATCCATACATATTCATCTCCTGTACTATGTCCACTTTCATCTACTGAACTTGTTATTACAAGTCCATTTACTACTTTATTTATTGTGTTTGATGTTCCTACATAGTATCCTGCTGGTATTCTTGCATAATCTCCATTTGTATCTGTGTAATCTACAGATGATGGAGTACCAAATATTTCTTCATTTATTCCTGACTGCTCTTTTGTTGTTCCAATATTGTTTCCGTCGATTACTACATTTACCTTTCCCACTTTATTGCTTGCACTTCTTACTGTTACTTCATATGTTCCATTTTGTGTAGCTAGGAACGAATTATTACTATTATTATGTATGGCTATATTACTACCATTTAATTTTGCAGTTACTGTAAATGACTCTGTTGTGGTCATTCCAGAGTCTGCAAGAAAAGTATTTAATTGTTCATCAGACATTCCTTCTAGCATACTAACTATTGCATCTATTGGTGGTGCTCCATCTATTTTTGCCAACTCTGTAGCTAATTCAGTAGTTGTAGCTGTTTTTAATCCGCTTATATTCAGCGTAACCTTCTTATATGTATTTCCTTTATCTGCAATCAAGTCATAATCTACTTCTAATGTTCCAGTGGCAGGAGCATCTCCTCCATCTTCTCTTGCATATTGGTCTAAATATCCTAAATAGCTATTTATTGATGTGTTTTCTTCTGCTACTTTTGCATTATATCCACTTACTGCGTTTTGTGCCTTTCCAAATAAATCTCCACCATTTACGCTAATTGATATTGCTGTTCCTGCTAGAATTAGCAGGATTATGACTGTTATTATTAAGGCAATTAATGTTATACCTCGATTATGGTTTAATTTGATTATTCTCATTTTCTCCTCTTTTCCGTTCGCCAAATGGACAGTCTTCGCCTTCGGCGAAGGCATGTCCTCGTTTGGCTCACTGTGTTTTCTTGTATTTTTTGTATGGAG
>CAMVIX010000032.1 GCA_947167695.1 uncultured Clostridiaceae bacterium | reverse complement strand
ATTCAGGACCTGTTGGAACAGATACACCTGAAAAAAGTACAACTACAGCTTTTAGCAGAGCAAATGGTAGAATAGATATAGTATTTTTAAATGGAACAGGTTATTCTATAACAAATACACCAAATAAGCCTGCCTTAGATAATACAATGGTGCCTGTATATTATGATACTACTTCTTCAAGTTGGATAGTATGTAGCGAAACAGACTCAAATTGGTATGATTATCATGCAGCAGATGTAAGCAAAGCAGGAACTGCTGAAGGAGATACAGGACTAAGTAAATGGGCAAATGTAATGTTAACAGATGATATTGTGGTTCAAAAGGACGGAACAACATATAACGCAGCTCAAATTAAAGAATTATTAACTGCAAATAATTTAAGCACAATAGTTGGTGCAAAAGTTACAACAGAAGGAAGTATGCTTGTTTGGATACCAAGATATGCATACAAAATAACATATTATAGCGAAGCTGCAAAAACAACAATTATAGGTTATTCAGACTCAAGAGGATTTGTAGATACAGACGGAAAAACTCCAAGTGATATGCAAACTCCTACAACTTCAATAAATGTAAATGGAACAATTGGAACCATAAATTATGAATATTATAGACCACACCCTGCATTTGAAACAGATTTAAATCAAGGTGGTTGGAGTAAAAAAATAACTGGAATATGGGTTGGAAAATTTGAAGCAACTGGAGAAATAACAAATTCAAAAAAAGAAGTTACGACTTTATCAAACACTCCAGCTTTAAGAAATCAAACAATTGGAATATTATGGGATTCTTTGAAAAATAACTTTAAAGCAGGAACTACAGAAAGCCATATGATGAAAAATAGTGAATGTGGAGCAATAGCTTATTTATCCGAAAGTAAATTTGGTAGAAATGAAGTTGCAATTACAAAGAATACAGGTTATAGTACAGGCAAAGGCAATTATAAAACAAATGTTAGTCAAAATTCAACAGGTAATATTTATGGCATATATGACATAGTTGGTTGCATATGTGAATATGCCGCTAGCTATATTGCAAATGAAAAAAATACAAATGGTTATCAATTTTCATCAACAGATGGACTTTCTACAACAAATAATAATAAAAACCAAAGTACACAATATTCAACAATATACAAATATGATAGTGCTTCTGATACAGATACCAATAATTATGCTCTAAACTTAAATAAAATATTTGGAGATGGAATATGTGAAACATCAAATGCTGCAAATGCAGTAGCATCATGGCATTCAGCAAATTCCTACTTCACCTTATCTTGGGGACCGTTCTTACATCGTGGTAGCAAGTACTTAGTTAATAGTAATTCAGGTTCATTCTCTTTTTCTCGTTTTGATGGATCTAGTAGTGGGTATTCTGGTTCCCGTGTAATCTGCATAGTAAAATAACAAAAAATCTTCATAGTATAATTCTACTCAAAGTAAAATTATACTAGAAGCCAACATAATATATAATGTAAATTAACCACAAAACAAAATGCAAATCGCAACAACCCAAAAAATGCAAGAGCCACCCTCTTGCATTTTTTATCTTACTTTCCTATACCTCGCATTTCTTCCACTTCCAACTAGTTCAATTTTTCTATCTTTAACCATTTTTCCCAAAACTGCCTCTACAGTAGTTGGGCTTACATCAGGTAAAATATCACAAATTTCTGATTTAGAAATTGCTGTTAAGCTGTTTAATATAGTTGCTTCAACTCCTGCTTTCTTTTTCATCTTTTCTTATTTCTGCACCTGTTTTAAGCGAATAAATCAATCCTGATGTATTTATTAAATTAGCTGGTAATAAACCATTATCTAAAAAAGAATAATCAAATTTTCTCATATACTAATATCCTTTCACTATAATTTTACTATTTTTTATTCTTGCAATTAATATCTTTCTGCATATTTTTTATAATTTTTTATGCATATAGTCAATAGTTTTCTGCATATTTTTTATAATTTTTTATGCATATAGTCAATAGTTTTCTGCATATTTTTTTACGTTTTATATGCAGAAAATTCGAGGTAGAAAAAACAGAGGCAGAAAACATCTATCGTTTTCCACCTCAACTAATTCCTATTTTGCATGCATATTCTGCATCAACTATTTTTCTTACTTACTTTTTCTTTCACTCAGAGTCATACATAGTTATGAAAAATTATTTTTTCAAACTATCTTTCTGCAGAATTTCTACGTCTTCTTATTATAATCGCAATTACTCCCAATCCAACTGCACCTATAATTATAATATTTCTAACATTCTTTTCTCCTGTAACCAAAGAAATAATCATATCTGCTTTGTCTGAGTTGTCTTCTTTGTTTGTTTCTTCGTAACCTGCTTCATTCGTTATATTGGTTAATTCTACTGTATTTTGTTTTGTTCCAAAGTTTTCTGAGCTATTTTTCCAAGTTAGTACAGCCTCAAATTCTTTTGTTTCGCCAGGATTTATGTTGTCTAATTTTATTGTTGCTGTTTTTCCTGAAATTTTCCAATTCTTATTGTCTCCTTTTTTCATTTCAAATCCATTTGGAATATTTTCTTTAATAGTAGCGCTTCCTGCTAATTCTCCATCATTTGTAACTTTTATTCTGTATTTTACTTGTAATGCAGTACTCTTTATGTTTTTGTTCTTAATTTCTCTTTTTGCTATATCGCTATTTACCTTTTTCTGTGAACCGTTGATTATAATACTTGCAATTTCTTTTTCTGCTTTAAGGTTAAATATTTTCTTACGATAATAATATTTAACTTCAGTTTTTCCATCTTTCATTTTTCCTTCTGTATTATCTGTAGATTTTACAAAAGTATAATATTTTAAGTCTTTTTGTTCTGTTTTATATGGATCTTCAACATACCCTTCTATATTTTCTGTTTGTCCTATTTCATTTTCTGTTTTTTCTTCTAAATATTTTACTTCAACAGTTGCTTTTTTCTTATAATAGTAAATAACTTCGATTTCGTCTTTTGTCATTTTTCCATCTTTATTTTTTGGTATTTCTTCTTTAATTAACTCATAGTCAGGAATATCTTTTGGTTCTGTTGTGTACTCATCACCTTCTACTCCTGGAATTTCTACTGTTTTTTCGATTTCTTTTCCTGTTGATTTATCTACATATTTTGCTATAACTTTTGTTTTCTTAATATAGTAATAGTCTGCTTTTATTTCTTTTTCTTCCATTTCGCCTTTGATGTTTGATTTATTTTTTACTTCTTCTCCATTTTTTTCTACTTTAACAAGTTCATATCCGTCTATTACTTTACTTGATGTTTCAAATTTATCTCCAACATGTCCAGTATATTTCTTTTCATCTACAAGTTTTTCTCCTGTTTTTATGTCATAATGGTTTTCTATTACTCCTGCTGATTTTTGAAGATAATAATATTTTACTTCTATTTCTTCTTTAGTCATCTTTCCTTCAGCATTTGTTGGTAATTCTTCTGTAATTAAATCATATCCTTCAAAATTCTTAGCTGATGTTGTATAATCTTCTCCTGCGAATCCTGTTTTTTCTTCTTTTGATGGAGTTCCATCATCATTTTTTATTTCTTTTCCTGTTAATTTATCTATATATTTTGCTACAACTTTTGTAGGATATCTATAATAATATGTTACTGTAATAGTATCTTTTGTTAATTCTCCTTGTGCATTTGTTGGTAATTTGGTATTTACAAGTTCATATCCTTCAAATGTTTTTGATGGAATATTATAGCTATCTCCTTCATTTCCTTTGTGTTCTTCATTATATAGTGTTTCTCCTGTTATGTCATCAATATGTTTCTCTATTAGTTTTGCTGATGAATAACTATAATAGTAGTTAAGCACCATTTCTTCAGGTGTTAATGTTACAGTTTCAGGATCAGGTTTTTCAACTAATACATAATTTTCAAAATTCTTAGATGCTGCTGTATAACTATCTCCTACTAATCCATTATGAGTTACAGTTGAGTCATCTCCATTTGCTTCTGGTATTTCTTCGCCTGTCTTTTTATCAATATGATTTACTGTTACTTTTGTGTTTTTCTTATAATAATAAATAACTTCAATTGGTGTTTCAACACTAGCTACTGTATATGTTCCTGTTATATTATCTGTATTTTCTACAAAAGTATATCCTTCTATTGTTTTCTTTTCTGTAGTATATGTTTCATCTACTTTGTCTGTTTTACTTTCTCTTAAACTTTGTCCATCTGCTCCTGGAATTTCTTCTCCTGTATTTTTATCAACATATTTTACAATTACATTCCCTTTTTTCTTTGTATAGTATAAGTTAATAACATTCTCGTTTACATTAGTTCCTATACTTAATTCTGTAGCTGCCTCATTTCCATTAACATTAGAAGAATCGAATTCGTATTTATCAAATGTTTCTTTTTCATCTTCAACTTTTATTTTTGTTCCATAAGTTGTTTCATCACCTGTTTTTGTAGTTTTTATTTTTTCGTTTGTATCTTTATCATAATAATTTACTGTATATGGATATTTTTTTAGTTTGTAATAATATGTTACTATTATTTCATCTTCTGTCATATTTCCATTACTATTAGTTGGAGTTGCAACTAATTCATATTGTTCTGCTGTCTCTACTGGACTACTTGTATAGCTATCGCCGACTTTTCCATTTTTTGTTTCGTCTTGTGCTTCTCCTCCTGTTTTTAAAGGTACATGTGTTTCTGTTCCTTCAATATAATGTCTTATAGTAACTTTTGCATCTTTTAAAACTAATCCTGCATTTTGATTTTTTACATTTGCTGGTTCTGATGTGTTTAATCCTGTTATTACATCTGTTTCACCATTTGTATTTATTTTACTGTTTAAAGTCTCATCTTCGCCTACATTTTTATTTGTAATATCATATCCTGAAGGTACATTTATTTTAACTTTATATTTTCCTTTTGCTATTTTGTCAAATTTGTAATATCCATCTACGTTTGTTGTTATTGGTTCTATATCTTGTCCATTTACATCTTTTGCATTTGTTCCATCTTCTTTTACTAATGTTACTGTTATATCTTTTAGCTTTGTTTCATCTGCAGAAATCAAACCATCTTTATTTGTATCTTCCCATATAGTTCCTTCTATTGTTCTGCTTATTACTTCTATTCCAACTATTGGCGAAATCATAGGGTCTGTTTCTATATTTGTTTGAGCTTCTGCTTGGTTTTGATATATATCTCCTGTTTTATTTCCATTTGTTTTAATTACTATGTCTATTTCTAATTTAGCATTTTTTGATAATGTTCCTTTTACAGCAAATCCTACGATACTTTCATCTATTGTTTGACCTGATGTAATTAAATTCCAACTTGTTCCTGTAGCAAAATTTGTATCTTTACATGATCCTTCATCTTTTACAGTATCATCTGTTGTCTTATATAGCTTAAGATTTGTTATTGGTAAGGTTGCTCCTGTATTTGAGTCAACTTGTTTTAAGGTTATTTTTGAAACCTCATAAGTTCCAGTATAATTTGTTCCTCTGCCGTCATCATTATATGGCAATACATCAAGTAATTGAAAATCTGTTACATCATTATCTGTAATATTAACTGCTGTAACTTTGAATTTTCCTGTTCCATTTACATCTATTAAAGGTGTACTTGTTGTTTTATATAAATTATATGTTGCAAGGTTTACTATTTGTATTGTATTTGTTGAAGTTCTTGCTGTTAATGGGCTAGTTCCTATATCTGATGTTTGTCCTGATGGAACAACTTCTTCTATTTGTGTAGTAGTTAAATATTGAACTCCATTTTTTGTTGTTTCATCTATTTTAGCTTTATATATTATAGGTTCTATCTCGTTATTTACAGAGCAATTATCTTTATACCATACTAATGTTGTTGTTCCATCTGAATTTGATGTAATTGTAGGTTCACCTGAATTACTACTTCCTTCAATATATGTTAATCCTTTTGGTAATGTATCTGTTATTTTAACCTTTACGCCTGATATTGAACCAGCTTCAAGTTTGTCATTTGTTAAAGAAGGTGTTATTTTATATTCAGCTTCAAGTTCACTTTTTCCTAAATCATAATTAACTTTTGGTTCTTCATTTACCTTATCATTTATTTCTCTGTTAACTTTTAAATCTGCTCCTACTATTAAAAGTGAGTTTCCTGAACGGAATCCACCACCATGTGTTCCATCTACAATTTGACCATTTTCATCATATTCTGTTTTTGTATACATTTTAAATGCTGTTGATGAATTATTATTGTAAATATATCTATCTACACTTGGATAATTTAAATTATTATATTGTAATGTGTTGTTATTATATGTAAATGTTTTTCCTTCCCATGTAAAATCCTGATCAGTTGCCCAAGCTCTAAAATCATTTGTTGTTGCATAAACATTTCCTATTTTCGCTGTATCTTTTACTTTCATTTTAATATCATATGCAACTTGAACTCCTGAATATAATTTTGCATTTGTATTTTCATATAATATACCTACACATGTATATCCTTGCTCTTTTAATTCTGCATAAGTTGTAAAGTATACTAATTCTTCTTCTCTTGTATTTTGCATTTCAGTATCATTTGTCCAACCTTTTTTATTTGGTTTTGCAGCATATAGTACTTTAACATTTCCTTGTTCTGCTATTGAGCTTCTTCCAACCTTATATCTTGCTGAATTAGTATTCGAATCATCTAATGGTTCAATTCCTTTATCATCAAATTTTTGTAAAACATTATATCTCTTAAATACAGTATCTCCATTTGTATATGTTATTAATGATTCCATATAGAATTCTGAATTTTTACCTATATAAGCATCACCGCTTTGATTTGTTGAAGATAATGCTGCATTTGCAGTCGCAAGTGGCTCTGTTGTATTCTTATTATTAAACCATTGTGCTTTTGACAAAGCTCCAGGAGGATATAATGTAATGTTTTTATTAGACTCATCATCACTTGATTGTTGATCTTCAGTTTGAATTTCATCACTTAATGATGTAAATCTAAGATTAGATACTGTTGCTCTTAAGTATAAATCTTCTGTTGAAGTTACTGTTTCTGGTGTTTGAGCAATTACTTGAATAAATCCAGAACTGAAACTTCCTATATTTTTTCCATATTCTATTAAATTAGGATTATTTCTTGCTCCATTGTTTATTGGAAATACTAAATTTGGATCAAATTCGTATCCATTAACAGTTACATGGTATAGTGTTTTGTTGCTACTATCTTGTACTAAAGTCCAACTTCCACCATTATAGCAACATTCATATACTTTTCTAATATCTGGTAAATCTTCTTGCATTGAATTATATGGTGCAGCCACCGTTGCTCTAGTAGAATTTGTATATCCATTCCAATCAAATCTTTTTCCGTTTTTTCCATAATTAGAAGTAATGTTCTCATTATAATCCCATAAAACAGGTTTATAATTTGTTTGATTAGTAACATCTGTTGTTCCCAATGTTTCTGAAAGTGAAATGTCAAAAGTAATGTTTCCTTTTGGTATTTCAATACCTTTTAAAACTTTATCTTCTGTTGTATTATATAATTGTAAAGTTATTCCATATCCTTGCATACGTCCGTATATTGAAGTAGCAGTTTTTGAACTAACTTCATTTCCTGAACTAGGTTCAAAATATCCCTTATAATTTAAACTATCATCTGACATCTTTTTTATTTGAACATTTAATTTTGGTGCAGCACTTACCTTTGTTATAGGAGCTGTTACTATACAATTTTCACTTTCTGCATTTCCAACTAAACTTGTTGTAAATGTAGGTGTTATCTCTGTATTATTTTTTGCTCCTAATACTTGTACAACATAAGATATTGTTTGCTTTCCTGGAACCGTTACTACCCATTTTGATAATGGATATTTTGCTGTAAATATCAATCCATTTTCTGAAAGTGTAGCTTCTTCTGCCCAAGCCATTGAATTCAAGTCCCATTTTACATATCCAGCAAGTTCTGTAGGAAGTTCTGCTTTTATTTGAAGAACTCCACCTTTGTAACTTAATCCCTCTTCTGCTGATTTTAGTTTAATTGTATTTTCAACTGTATATGTAATTTGATCAAAAGAACGAACAATATTGTTATCTTCGTCTTTATCATTTCCTGGATTATTATCACTATCAAATGGTCCTGTTCCAGTCTTAGTTTGAGTAACAACAGATTGGTTTACTAAACCAACTTGTCCAATTTCTTCTGGTGTATATTCTGTAGAATTTGCAAAACTGTGATCTTGTTTTCCGCTAGTTTGAATAGTATTAATACTATTTGTATTGTTATGTGTAATAATACATAATATTACGGCCATAAAAATTATAATTAAAAATAACGGTATTTTTAATACTTTTTTTCTGCCTTTTTTTGTATTTTTTCTTTGCTTATTGTAACTATGTTTTCCAATGTTTCTCATGATTTATTTTTCTCCTTTTTTCTAGATATTTTACACCTTTATTTTAGCATTTTTATTTTTTATTGTAAATACGCCATTATTTGGAAATCCTTTTTTCCCTATGTGTATAAGCTTTTTAAAAGAATATTACATTTTTATTACATTTGTGTTACGTTTTTTTTACAAATATTCGTTATACCATGTTTTTATAAAAGTACCTCATATAAGATTTTTCATCTTAAATGAGGTTATTACATTATTTTATTTTATTCCCATAATAGCTATCTATCAAAATTTGTTTTAATTCAGTTACCAATGGAACCCTAGGGTTTGCAGTAGTACATTGATCTTCAAAAGCTCTATCTGCAAGCATATCTATTTTTGCCATAAATTCTGCTTCATCTATTCCAGCTTCTTTAAATGACTTTGGAATTCCTAAAAATTCATTCATTTCTTTTACTTTTGTTATAAGTGAGCTTATTCCCTCTTCTACTGTATCTGCCTTAAGTCCTATTTTTTTAGCCATTTGAGCATATTTTTGGTCTGCTATAAAATACTCGTATTTTGGGAAAGATACAAATTTTGTTGGCATTGTGCTATTGTATCTTATAACATAAGGAAGTAAAATTGCATTTATTCTTCCATGTGCCAAGTGGAATTCTGCTCCTATTTTGTGTGCTAATGAATGACATACTCCTAAAAATGCATTTGTAAATGACATTCCTGCAATTGTGCTTGCATTATGCATTTTTTCTCTAGCTACTCTATCATTTGCGCCATCTGTATATGCTTTTGGCAAATAATTTACAACTAATTCCACTGCTTTTTCTGAAAGTCCATCTGTAAAATCTGATGCCATGTTTGAAACATAAGCTTCTAGTGCGTGTGTTAAAACATCCATCCCTGTGTCTGCTGTAACTGTTTTTGGAAGGCTCAAAACTAAGTCTGGATCTACAATTGCAACATCTGGTGTTAGCTCATAATCTGCTAAAGGATATTTTTTATTATTTACTTTATCTGTTAAAACTGCAAATGATGTTACTTCTGAACCTGTTCCCGAAGTTGTAGGAATTGCTACCATTTTTGTTTTAATTCCAAGTTTAGGGAATTTATACGTACGTTTTCTAATATCCATAAACTTTAATTTAAGTCCTTCTGGGTCTGCATCTGGATGTTCATAAAATAACCACATTCCCTTAGCTGCATCAATCGGACTTCCTCCACCTAATGCGATTATTACATCAGGTTTGAAGTTTCTCATCATTTCTAGTCCTTTATTAACTGTTTCAAATGATGGATCTGATTCAACTTCATCAAAAATCTCACAGTGTACGTGTTTTTCTCTTTTTCTTAAATGATATAATATTTTATCTACATATCCAAGTTTTGCCATTCCTTGGTCTGTTACAATAAAAGCTCTTTCTATATCTGGCATTTTTTCTAAATAAGCAATTGAGCCTGCTTCAAAATATATCTTTTCTGGTATTTTAAACCATTGCATATTTACTCTCCTCCTTGCAACTCTTTTAATATTTATTAAGTTTACTGATGATACATTTGCTGTTGTTGAATTTCCGCCAAACGAACCACAACCAAGTGTAAGTGATGGCATATTTGTATTATATATATCACCTATTGCTCCATGAGTTGAAGGAGAATTTACTATAATTCTTCCAGCTTTCATTTTTTCTGAAAATTGTAATATTTTTTCTCTATCTTCTGAATGTATAACTGCTGAATGTCCAAGGCCACCAAATTCAAGTAATCTTTCAGCTTTATCTAATGCTTCTTCAAAATTTTCTA
>CAMVIX010000031.1 GCA_947167695.1 uncultured Clostridiaceae bacterium | reverse complement strand
TCTCCTTAATACTCATCTAAAAAGTTATGCACTATTCCATCTTTTACATATGAATATATCGTATCTAAGTTTACATTTTGTGCACTTCTAAAAATATTTACATCTACATTTGGATTCGTTTTCCTAAGCTCATTTATTAAGTTTTTCATCTCTGCTCTTTTCGAACCAAATGCTCCATCTTGTTTTGCAGTTATTTTACATGCACAGTTTATAAATTCTAGCTCGTTTTTTTCTTTCCAATTTATAATATCCGCTTCTTTTACTAGATACAATGGCCTAATTAATTCCATTCCAGGGTGATTGGTACTTTTTATCTTTGGCATCATAGTTCTCATTTGTGAGCCATACAGCATGCTCATTAAAACCGTTTCTATAACATCATCGAAATGATGTCCAAGTACAATTTTATTGCATCCTATTTTTTTAGCATACTCATACAAATATCCTCTTCTCATTCTGGCACATATATAGCAAGGACTATCTGTTATATTTTCTACCCTATAAAATATATCTGTTTCAAACATATCTATTGGAATATTTAGCAGTTTTGCATTATCAAGTATTTTTTGTTTGTTTGCTTCATTGTATCCTGGATTCATACATATAAATACAACTTCAAAGTTTTGTCTGCCATGTTTTTTAAGCTCTTGGAAGCATTTTGCCAAAAGAGCTGAATCCTTTCCGCCAGACATACATACAGCAATTTTATCTCCATCTTGTATCATCTGATATTCATTTATACCTTTAACGAAATTTCTCCATATTGTTTTTCTAAATGTTGTTATAATACTTTTTTCTATTTCTTCTACTTTTGCCATATACCTTTTCTCCAATTTAATTTGTTTGAATGCTATTTAAGAACAAGCTAACGATTTCGTTTGCTCTTTCTTCATTTGGTACTGTTATAAAATATATATTGTCTTTATGCATAAACATATAATAATCATAATCTTTGTCTTTATCATTTGAATATTTAATTGCCTTAATTCCATTTCCAATTGTTACTTCTGCTTGTTTCTTATATGCTATTTCTGCAAATCTTTCAAATGAGTATTTTGTATATGTCTTTCCGTTCTTTTGGATTGATTGTCCGTTGCAAAGCTTTATAAGCTCATCATAACTCACAAGCAGGCTTTCTTGTCCATTTGAATTGGCAATGTCTAAAGAATACACATCTGATAAGCCGTACTGACCAAATTCGCTAGTGATTAAAGCAAGGCTATTAAATGCATTTTCTAGATTTAAATTGTTTACATTTTTTTCTCCAGAAAAATCTATATGTTCAGCTTGCAATAGTCTATTCCCATACTGCACTTTAATAGGGATTGAATAGTTTTCTCCTATTAATTTTTCAGAATATTCATTCTCTATTGTTCCATAATATATGTATTGATTGTCTATGTATTTAAATTTACAATCTAGTAACTTTGCTTCTTTCAAATCTTTAGATTGATTTATTGACTTTTTTACTTCCAAATCTTTGCCTATATTTATTTGTACACTATTTGTGTTTAAAGTCTTATCGCCCTCTTTTTCATATACAGCAAAGGTTATTATATTCTTCTTCTCTTGCTTTTTTATTTTAGCACTTGAAATAACGCCACCTATTATTCTCTGTTCCTTTTCTCCGCTTATTAAAATGCTGCTATTTAGTTCATCCATTATTTTAACTGTAAATTCATATGATGGATCTGTATAATAATCGTACGAAATATAATATATTTCGGCATAATCTTTGTTTGTATTATCATACTCTAGTAATTTTATTCCCCTATATTCTTTTTCACGATTGTATTTATCCTCAAACAATTCAAAATCCTTGTTTATTATTGAAAAGGATGTATTTGTAAGAACATTTTCGCTTAATTTTTTTATAAAATATACACATAATAAACTTGCAACAAATAAAATAATTAATAATAATAAAATAATAGTTTTAGTTTTATTATTCATAACACTTCTCCTTTTAGCAAACTTAATTTAATCAAATGCTCAACTAAGTTTTAGATTTAGGCTTACCACTACCTCCACGTGCCCGTGTATATGGAAACATGTCTACTGGCTGAACCTCCATAAGTTCATATTTTTCTTGCAAAATTGCTACATCTCTTGCAAGAGTCGCTGGATTACAGCTTATATATATTATTTTTTTTGGTTTTACTTCAAGCAATGTGTCTAATACTTTTTTGTCGCATCCTTTTCTTGGTGGATCTATAAATACTACATCCGCTTCTTGTTTTTTTACTAGTTCTGGGAGTATGTTTTCCACTTCTCCGGCAAAAAATTCGCTATTTTTTACATTATTTAGTTTAGCATTTTCTTTTGCATTTTCAATAGCTTGCTTTATTACTTCTATTCCATATATTTTCTTTACTTTCTTTGATGCAAAAATACCTATTGTACCTATTCCACAATATAGGTCAAAAATTGTTTCCTTACCAGTTAAATTAGCATATTCTATAGCTTTATTATAAAGCACTTCTGTTTGAATTGGATTTACCTGATAAAATGAAAGTGGCGAAATTTTAAATTTAAAATTTTCTAAATAATCTTCTATATAGCCATTACCATATAATACTTTTGTTTCATTCCCTAAAATTACATTCGTATTTTTTGAATTTATATTTTGTACTATGGTTTTTATGTTTTTAAATTTACTTATAATCCCCTCTATAAGCTCTTTTGAGTTTTTTAAATCCTTTGTATTTGTTACAATGGTTACCATTATTTCATTTGTCTTTTCCCCTTTGCGGATTATAATGTGCCTAATGGAGCCACTTCTTTCTGCTTCGTTATATGGTTTTATTTCATATTTTTTTATTAAGTCAAATAATTCATTTGCAATTTTTTGGCATTCCTCATCTTGAATTAAGCATTGCCTAGTTTCAATAATTTCATGGCTTCTTTCTGCAAATACTCCCATAACAAAATTACCCTCTTTATTTATTCCAACCGGGTATTGTAGTTTGTTTCTATAATAAAGTGGATTTTCCATACCTATACATTGATTAATTTCAGGCTCGTAACCTAAAGCCTTTATCAAACAATTTTTAACAATATTTGTTTTTATTTCCAATGTCTTATCATATTTAATATGCCTTAAATTGCATCCGCCACAACGCTTAAAAGTAGAGCAGTCTATGTCTACTCTACTTTCGGACCTTTCTATTACTTCAAGTAATCTTCCATACGCAAAAGACGAAAGTACCTTTGTAATAACTATCTTTACTTTTTCTTGATTTATGCTACCTGCTACGAACACAGTAAATCCATTAATTTTTGCAATGCCTTCCCCATCAAGTCCTTGATCTATAATGTCTACTATGTATTCTTCATTTTTCTTAATCATTCATTTCTCCTTAATTTAACTACATAAAATAGTAATAATATATTTTCTGTACCGACGCGCATCGAACAAACGGAGCAAAGCGAAGTGCGATTGAAACACCCTACATTAGCAATTGAAAATTGTAGGGTGCGACAGCAAGAAGGAAAGAAAATATATTATTACTATTTAAATGATGTTCTAATTATTAACAGTGTCTATTCCTCTTTCATTCATTACTTCAATTGAATTTACTTTAATATATTGATATGGTACAAACTTTCCTTCTATAAAGTCTCTACCACCTGCCAAAGTCCCCCTAACTTTAATCCAAGAAACGGCGTCTATTAAATTTGGTTTTTGGTCTCCATTCCATTCATATTCAAAATATGAAACTCCTTGAGGGCATGTTGGGCATAGGTTTGATGTTGAATATCTGCCTACGAAAGTATATTGGTTGTTTTCCATATACAGTCCTTCTATTTCTATAGTCTTTCCATCATACTGAGAAAAATTTATATTAATATCTGCTATTTGTGTATCAAATAGGTTGTCTCCTATAACCATATCTACATTTTCAAATGGCTCACCTATTTGGTAAAGTGTTCCATCTTCTAACTCTGTTACAGTAGCCTTAGCAGTTTGTTGTTTAACTGTAGCAGTCGTCTCTGTTGTCTTGTTTCCAAGAGTTGTTGCAGTATTTGAGGCTTTATCTCTGTTTTCAGTTGCATTGTTAAAGAACAATATTACTCCTCCAATTCCTAATACAGCAACAATAAACAGAATTCCATAAATTATTCTTTTCTTATCCATATTATCCTTTCCTCCTTTATTCTCTTACTATTTTCCCTAAAATGGTAAACAAAATAAACATTATTAAGTTAACTAGAACTATCATTGCACCTGTGCTAATATTATATAAATATGATAGGAAAATACCTATCAAGAAGCATACCACGCTGATTATTCCTGAACTAATTATAACACTTTTGAATGATTTAAATACCCTCATTGAAGTAAGTGCAGGGAATATTATTATACTGCTTATTAACATCGTTCCCATCATTCTCATTCCCACTACTATTATAACTGCTGTAAGAACTGCAATTAAGTTAGTATATCTACTTGTTTTTAGTCCTACGGCTTTTGAGAAATCTTCATCAAAGGTTACTGCAAATAGCTTTCTATAATATATTACAAATAAAACTAAAACTATTATACTTACTACAATGCTTAATATTACATCCTCCATACTCATTGCTAAAATGCTTCCAAACATGAAGTTACACACATCTGTATTAAGTCCTGTTGTGGCTGATGTAACTGCAACGCCTATTGCTAAAGCACTTGCAGAAATTAGTGCTATTGCACTATCACTTTTAATTTTATGATTATTTCCAATTTTCAATAAAATAACTGCTACAATAATCGAGCCTGGTATTGCAATTGGAAGTGGCATTAGCCCAAATGCAGTTGCAACTGTAGTTATACCAAAAGCTACATTAGATAAACCTGTTCCAATATTTGCATATCTTTTTAGCACTAGGCTTACTCCTAGAAGTGCTGCACATAAGCTTACTAGTGTTCCTACTAAAACTGCTCTGCTTATAAACGCAAAGCCCATCATTTCTTGTATTGTTTCTATCATTGCTTAGCACCTCCCAATTTATATTCAGAGGCAACTACATCTTTTGTTATTTTACCATTTTCTACTTCTATTACCCTTGTTGCATATCCGGATTGCCCTATCTACATCATGTGATACCATTATTATTGTAATTCCATTTTCTTTATTTATTTTTTTTAATAATTCATATATTTCAAATACAATCTTTGGGTCTAATCCATTTACTGGCTCATCTAGCAAAATTATTTTTTCTGTTGCACATAAACTTCTTGCAATTAATACTCTTTGCTTTTGCCCCCCAGATAACTCATAAAAGCACTTTTTTCTCATATCATATAGTTGTAGTTTTTCCATAATTTCCTTTGCTTTTTGCTTATCTTGTTTTGTATAAAATATTTTTCTTATATTGTCTGGGAGAGTCCCACTTAATACTATTTCTTCTATAGTTGCAGGAAAATTATTTTGTACTTCGGTCATTTGTGGAAGATACCCTATTCTACCACTTACAGAAATTTCGCCTTTAGTTACCTTATTTAAACCAAGTATGCATTTCATAAGTGTACTTTTCCCAGATCCATTTTCTCCAACAATGCATAGGAAATCACCCTCGTGAACCTTCATACTTATATTCTTTAATACATCATGTCCACTATAATAGCCAAAAGATAAATTTTTTATATCAATTACGTCCATTTTTCTACCTCTTTATTTTCAGGTTGCATAGAGTCACAACCCCTACATAACGATTTTATTATTCTGTAGGGGCAGCATATCATGCTGCCCGTTATAATTTATTGCAATGCCTTTTTTAACACGTCTAGATTCTTTTCCATTAGGCTTACATATGTTTCACCTTTTTCGAAATCAGATTTGCTAATGTTGTGAAGCGTTTGTATTTGCATAGCTTTAGCTCCTGTTTCGTCAGCAATAGATTTTGCAGTTTTTCCTGTACTAAGTTCAATATATAATACAACCGGAATATTCTCCTCTTTAACCTTATTTACTAAATACGTTATAGTTTTAGCACTAGGTTCTGTCTCTGTGCTACATCCATTAAATGCTGCACTAGCCGTTAGCCCATACTCATTTAAGAAATACTGCATTGGCATTTTATCTCCAAATACAAGTCTTTCACGCTTTTTATTATCAACAATTTCTTTTATTTTAGCCTGTACATCTTTTATTTTTGCAATATATGTTTCTGCATTTTTTTCATATACGTCTTTATTATCTGAATCTAAAGAAGCAAATTTTTCCTGTAGATAGTTTACTATTTTTATTGCATTTGTAGGAGATGTCCAAATGTGCTCATCAAAAGCACCTTCTTCATGCTCATGTTCGTGTTCTTCATGTTCCTGGCCTTCTTCATGATGTTCTTCCTCGTCTTCATCATGGTCATGTTCCTCTGCGCCATCTACTTCTACTTCTTCTATTGTCTCTACTGTATCTGTTACTCTTATTACTTCTGTTTTACTCGTATCCAAAGTATTTGAATCGAGCACCTTGTCTATCCATTTTTCCATTTCCCCACCAATATAAATAAATACATCAGCATTTTGAATTTTTACTAAGTCTGCAGCACTTGGCTCATAGCTATGTGCATCTGTACCAGGGCCTAACAAATACGTTATATTAGCTTTATTTCCAACTATTTGTCTTGTAAAATCATATGTAGAAAATGTTGTAGTAACTATATTTAGTTTTCCAGACTCATTTTCTTTTTTGCTTCCGCCAAAGGCAAAAACTACTCCCACTATTGCTATAATTACAACTATAGCAAAAATAATTATTTTTATTGTTTTATTCATTTATAAATTCCTCCTATATTATTTAAATTAATATAGTTTTGTTCATATTATTAGCTCGCTCCTCTTAAAATAAAACTCTAACTTAAAGTATAATATACTATTGAGATTATTTCAAGCAATTTTATTAGAATTTCACAAACATTTCACAATGATTTTCGTTTTTTGCATTTTAAAAAACAAAAAAATTTTAAATTTTTTTAAATAACCTATTGACATATTTAATAAAATTTAGTATACTAGTCAATGTCACAAGAAATGGGCGTATAGCTCAGCTGGTAGAGCATCTGCCTTACAAGCAGGGGGTCATAGGTTCGAGTCCTATTGCGCCCACCATTTTTTTATTTACGGCCTGGTAGTTCAGTTGGTTAGAACGCCGCCCTGTCACGGCGGAGGTCGACGGTTCGAGCCCGTTCCAGGTCGCCATTTTTATATTATAAGCCTAGATAGCTCAGTTGGTAGAGCAGGGGACTGAAAATCCCCGTGTCCGTGGTTCGATTCCGCGTCTAGGCACCATTTAAAACGCAATAGCTGAAAGCTATTGTGTTTTATTATGGGGACTTGATGTGGAATCGAAAAGGACGTGCCTGAACAATGTGAAGGCAAAAACGGTCCGGTGGACCGTTTTTAGGACGCGGCTCGCCGATTCCGCGTCTAGGCACCATTTAAAACGCAATAGCTGAAAGCTATTGTGTTTTATTATGGGGACTTGATGTGGATCCTTCCAGAGAACATAGGTGGCTTCGCCACTTTATGGAGAACGCGCTTTGCTTGTTCTCCGCTACAACGTTTGCAATATAATTCGTAGCGGAGCACTTTGTGCTCCATAAAAGGTGCGATTTTTCCTATGCAACAAAAAAATTGCACCAAAAGGTGCAATTTTATAATTAATTATTTTCTCCTCTTCCTTCAGGCAATGCAGGTACTTGTAATACAACCCTAACTTTAAATACATAGCTAATTGCTCTTCCAATTTTGCTCTGTTTAATTCTTTGCCACAATGAAGGTTTAACTTCAAATCTTGTTTCTTGCATATACTCTGCATCTTCTGCAACATCTACAGTTGTACCAACTGGTACAGCTTGAGTAGCCACTGTTGGTTGTACTGCTTCTTCTTCTACTACTTCTTCCTCCATGTAATCTACAGGAGCAGGAATACCTTTTAATGCATCAGCTACTTCTATTCCAATGTAGCTTAAAGCTTTTGAGCGGTCTTCAATTCTTTCCATATCTATTTCAATATGTAGATTAGTTTCCAAGTTTCCTATTCTTGCATTTATAAGTTTAATTGCACTATCATAGTTCTGTGACGTTTTAGTTCTATTTCTTCCTACAACAGAAAGTGCTTCTACAATGTCTTCTGAAAACTCATCAGAACATTTTTTTACTTCATCTTTCCATCCGTCTTCTTTAGCTTCGCACATAGCAAATACTTCTTTCAGCCTTGCTGCTTGGTTTATATTGTTTTCACGTGTGCGAATTAAGCCTTCTATTTGCTTAGTATTTTCTTCAAATTGATTTGTAGCATATTCTACCAATCCATAAGCTGCCTTATACACGCTTTTTGGAAAGCTTTTTTTATGTGGATATTCAATCAGATATGTTTTTATTGATTCAATTAAATCCTTAAAATAAGTATCTTCTTGTAATTCAACAATTTGTTTCTTGCTATTTGGATTAATTAATTTTTGTACCTTTTCAATATTAGATAAAATCTTCTCTTCAGTGATTACCATTTTCACGTTTACTATGCCTGATCTAGCAAAAAATAGTGACATGTAAACCTACCCTCCTTTGTCCTATGCATTTTTTACTCTTTTGCTATAACTATTATACATTCTTTTACAAAAAACTACAATAGGATTTTTAAAATTTAATATTACATTTATGTTACAATATTATTACAATATTATTACAAAAGTCAATAGTTTTTTACAAATTTTTTAAAATTTTTTCAGGAGTTAAACCATACATTTCCTCTATCTCTTTCGTGGTCGCATGTTGCACAAATTCTGTAGGGTACCCGTAGCATTTTAATTTTGCATCAATTCCCTCTTCTCTCAAAATTTTTTGCACAGTTTCTCCAAGTCCCCCTGTAAGAATATTATCTTCTATTGTAATTATATTCTTTGTTTTATTTGCAAATTCTATAATTTTATCTTTATCTATAGGTTTTAGAGTTCGCACGTTTATAACAGATGCTTTTCCGTTCATATTTTTAGCTATTTTCATTGCAGTAGCTGTCATTTTTCCTATAGAAAAAATTGCTAAATCTTCTCCTTGCATTAATACTTCTGCTTTGCCTATTTCAACTTTGTTTTCATTTCCTGCTAGGCTTTCATCCTCTCCGCCTCTTGGATATCTTATTGCAACTGGTTTTCCTGAGTTAACTGCTACTTCAAGCATTTCTTCTAATTCAGCAAAATTTTTTGGAGCCATTATAACTAAATTTGGTATTGTATTTAAAAAAGATAAATCAAATATTCCTTGATGTGTCTCTCCATCATTGCCAACAATGCCTGCTCTATCAACACATATTGTAACAGGTAAATTCTGAATACATATATCATGTAATACTTGATCATAGCCTCTTTGCAAAAATGACGAATATATTGGAACAACAGGTTTCATCCCTGCCTTTGCAAGCCCTGCTGCAAAGCCTAAAGCGTGTTGCTCTGCAATTCCAACATCAAAGAATCTATCTGGGTATTCTTTTTCATACTGTAGCAAGCCAGTCCCTTCCTTCATTGATGCAGTAACAGCAACAACCTTCTTATCTTGCTTTGCAAGGCTTATAAGTTTTTCTCCAAAAACCTTAGAATAATCTTTTCCACTAGAATTTTTCTTTCCGGTTTCTATATCAAATGCACCTGTGCTATGGAATTTATCTGGGTTTTCTTCTGCAGGCTTATAGCCTTTGCCTTTTTTTGTTATTACATGGACTAATACAGGGCCTTCAGTGGTTCTTGCTATTTTTAATATGTCTGTTAGCTTTTCAATATCGTGTCCATCTACTGGACCTAAATATTTATAACCAATGTCCTCAAAATACATTTTAGGAATAAATAAATGCTTAATTCCAGCTTTTATTTTTTGTACCCCATTTACTATATGCTTTCCTGCATAAGGTATTTTATACAAGACATATTTCACCCCTCGGTTCATTCTGTTATATGCCGGCCTTGTACGTAATTTAGCTAAAAAAGTGGCCATCCCTCCCACGTTTTTTGCTATACTCATTTCATTATCATTTAAAACTACAATTAAATTAGTTTTACTATACCCTGCATCATTTAATGCTTCTAGTGCCATTCCTCCAGTTAATGCCCCATCTCCTATTACTGCTATTACTTTGTGTTTTTGCCCTAAAATATCTCTTGCTTTTCATTTATTTTGTTTTGGGATTATATCGATGTATATGGTTTAGCAGAATGGTTGG
>CAMVIX010000030.1 GCA_947167695.1 uncultured Clostridiaceae bacterium | reverse complement strand
GTAATAAAATAAATTAATCCTGAAATAATTACTATCATTGGACCTGTTGGAATGTTATGATAATATGAAATAATTAATCCTGTTATTCCTGCAAACATAGAAAATACTACTGCAAATAAATGATACTGCCTCATGTTTTTTGCTATGTTTCTGCTTGATGCAGCTGGTAGAATAAGTAGTGAATTTATTAAAAGTATCCCTATCCATCTAATTGAAACCATAACCACAATTGCAATTAAAATTACAAATAGATTATCCACAAGCATAACATTAATTCTTTTTGATTTAGCTAGGCTTGTGTTAATACTTATCGCATGTATTTTATTGAACATATAATACCATACAACCAATACAGCAATGAATGTTATAAATAAATACGTAATTTCGTTCCAATTAATGCTTAATATGTCTCCTACCAATATATTAGAATATTGGTTAAAGCTACCTGATGCTGTAAGAACAGCTAACCCTACAGCTATTGCTATTGATGAAAAAACACTTATAATAGTATCTGCTCCATATGACACCTTGTGTTTTACTAAGTTTAGCAATATTGCAAAAATGCAAGCAAATATTATCATTGAAATATTTGTATTGGTTATTCCAAATATTGTGCCAATAGCAATTCCACATATTGCGGAATGCCCTAAACTGTCTGAAAAAAAAGCCATTTTGTTGTTTACAATCATTGTTCCTAATATTGCAAATATTGGGGTTGCTAAAATTACTGCTAAAAATGCGTTTTTCATGAATGTGTAATTTAAGAATTCAAATGGTAATACATTTAAAATATTGTTTATTAGTTCTTGCATAATTTCTCCTTTATTAATCTGATAAATAAAATTAAATAAAATTTTATTTTAATTTCATTGTGTTAAAAAATATTAGTTTTAGTCAAAAATCTTCTTAAATTCACCACTTGCAAACACCTCATTTGGTGTGCCTTCCTTTAAAATAGTTTTGTCTAGTAAAATAACCCTATCAGCATATTCCTTTACTAAGTCTAAATCATGTGAAACTAGAATAATCGACATATCATGTTCTCTTTTCAGCATATTAATATATTCAAAAAAAACTTTAATTCCATTTTTGTCTATACCAGAAATAGGCTCATCTAGTATAAGTAAATTAGGTTCGTTGTATGTACTAATTGCCAGCAATACTCTTTGCATTTCTCCGCCTGATAAATCTCCAATGCTTTTATTTATTAGACTATCAGCACCAAAGTTTTTTAAAGAATTACGTATTTTCATTTCTGCCTTTTTATCTTTTTTTAGCCAAATCGGTACATTTGATATGTATGATGCAAATAAATCATATACTGTAGTTGGCATATGTCTTTCTACATTAATGCTTTGTGGAACATAGCCAATACGTAGCTTTCTTGCTAATTGGTCCTTTGTATCTACAAACTCAATTGTACCTGTGTGTTTTACTTCTCCAAGCAAGGCTTTAAGTAGCGTAGATTTTCCCGCTCCATTTCTGCCAATTATTACAGTAAGTTCTTTGCAATGTATATGTAAATTAATGTTTTTAAGGATTTCGTCTGTGCCTATAGTTACACCTATATTTTTTGCCTTAATGCAATGAAATCCACATACAATCTCTTTTCCCATTTACTCCATACTCTCCACTATTTTTAAATTATCTTCCATAATTTTTATATAATCCGCTTCTTCTGCTCCACCTAAAACCGCATCTACAACATATACTTTTGCTCCTGTTTCATTTGCAACCGTTTGTGCATTGTTTGCAGATGTCTGCTTGTCGATAATAATATTTTTTATATTATTGTCTTTAACGTATTTAATTGCTTCTGCAAGAGTTTCTGCAGATAATCCATTATGTTCATGGTCTGTTTCTATTGTTTTTATTTTTAAGTTCATACTTTCTTCTAAATATGCAAGAGATTCACTAAATGATAAACATTTCTTTTCTTGCTTTGTTGCTGATTGAATATTTTTTTTAAGCTCTTTTAGCTTTGCTATATATTGGTTTGCATTCTGTTCGTATAGGTTTTTGTGATTACTATCATTGTCCATTAATCCTTGCTTTATGATTTCCACCTGTTTAATGTACTTATCTATACTTAGCCAAATATGTGCATTTTCTTCATGCTCATCTTTTATTATATCTTCTATCCCTTGGCTTGCATTTATTACTATCATTTCAGGATATGTCAATAATATTTTCATAATAAAATTTTCAATTCCAAGTCCATTAAAAATAAACATATTTGCTGTCTCTATTTTTTTTAGGTCTGCTGTAGTTAATGTATAGTCATGCAAGCATCCGCGCACTGTGCCCTGCCATATTGGATATACTTACTCCATCTACGTTTCCTGCTATATTTTTTGCTATTGTATATATTGGATAAAATGATGTAACAATCTTAAAATCGCTGTTTTTTTCTGAGTTGCTTGTACATCCTGTTAATATCATCAGCAGCAATCCCAGTATAATTATTATGGATATTATTTTTTTCATATTTACTCCCTTTAATATTTCGGGCAGGTATAAAACCTGCCCCTACGTTTTTTATCATGTTGCTTGTAGGGGCATGTTTCATACCCGCCCGTTTTAATTAATTTAATTTTGTGTAAATGGTAATACAGCAATATGTCTTGCTCTTTTAACAGCTAGAGTTATATCTCTTTGATGTTTTGCACAAGCTCCTGTTGCTCTTCTTGGTAAGATTTTTCCCTTATCGCTAACAAATTTTCTTAGTTGATCTCCATTTTTGTAATCTAATTTTAAATCCTTGTTAGCACATAATGGACATACCTTTTTTCTTACCTTACGAAATCTTGGAGAAAAATCTTCGTCTCCATTATTTCTATTATTTCTTCTATTATTGTTTTGTTTTCTATCTGCCATTTTTATTTCCCCCCTATTCATTTTAGAATGGTAGGTCATCATCAGATGTAACTTCGAATTCTGTACTTGCTCCGCTAGCATCTGCACCAAATGTATTTTCAAACCCTGATGCATCTCCTTCACGTTTGCTATCTGCAAAATATGCTTCTTCAGCAACTACTTCTGTTATGTAATGTCTTACTTTGTTCTCGTCTTCCCAATTTCTCGTTTGAAGTCTTCCAATAACACCTACTTGTTGTCCTTTTTTAAAATATTTACTGCAGAATTCTCCAGTTTTGCTCCATGCAACTATTGGAATGAAATCTGCTCCTCTTTCTTCGCCTTGACGTGCGAATCTACGATTTACTGCTAGAGTAAAAGAAGCAACTAATGTATTATTAGTTTGTGTGTATCTCGTTTCTGGGTCCTTTGTAAGTCTTCCCATTAAAATAATTTTGTTCATATTTTATTTCCACCTTTCTTCTTTTATTGCCCCCTAGATTAATTTCCTTAATCTTCGTTTCTTACTACGATGAATTTTAGTACCTCATCTGTAATACGATATACTCTTTCAAGCTCTGCAATAAATGCAGGATCTGCTTCAAAGTATAATGTTACATAGAAACCTTCAGTTTGTTTTTGAATTGGGTATGCTAATTTTTTCTTTCCCATTTCATCCGCTTTTTCTAGTTTTCCATGCTCATTTACCAATTTAGAAAATCTTTCGATTAATTCCTTAATTTTAGCATCTTCTAAATTAGGATTAATAATGATAACACTTTCGTATTTATTCATTATTTCCACCTCCTTTTGGATAATATAACCCATAGACTACCGCTATGAGTAAGGACGTTAAAAAGCAATGTTACTTCTTAACATTGCCTATTTTAACACATTTTCTGCATAATTTCAATACTTTTTTGTATATTTCTTTTCGTTTTGTATTTTCTGTTTTCTTGTATTACTATAATCCAAAGATAAGCTATTATAAGAGGTATTGCTATATTTTTAAAGTAAATTGTTCCAATACTAGCTATCATAGTTAATAATATCATTATAGCATTTGTAGTTACATGTATGTATTTTTCTGCTGTATTGTATGAATACAGTCTCTTCAAAATTACTGCAAATACCCTTCCACCATCTAGTGGTATTATTGGAATTAAATTAAATAATCCAATTAATAGGTTAGCATAAACTATCGTTATTTGTCCAAGCAAAACAAAAATACTTGCTAATAAAAAATTAGTTAAAGGTCCTGCCAGACTAACAGTTAGTTCTTTCCACCATTTTTGATTTTGCTTTTTAAATTCAATACTAAGTCCCATTGGCATTAATTTCATACTTTGTGGCTTGAAACCTAAGATTAATCCGCAAAGCAGGTGTCCCAGTTCATGAATAATTGCAAATGCAAATATCAACAAATATATATGTGTTTGGCCACTTATTAGCAAAAGTAGTATTAGTGCAAAAATCTTGCAGTCTATTTTTAAACTCATATACAAAAGCTCCTTAAAAGTCTAATATATCATCTGGGTTTACATACCTTTCTGACTTTCGTATCTCGAAATGTAGGTGTGGTCCTGTTGCATTTCCAGTTTCGCCTACTTCTCCTATTTCCTGCCCTTGCGAAATTGCATCGCCTTCATTTACATATATTTTGCTACAATGCGCATAAAGAGTTGCCACATCATCTAACTGTATTTTTATGTGATTTCCATAATCGCCTTCACTTGAAACTTGCACAACAGTTCCTGACATTGCTGCAATGAATTTTGTTCCTGTATTCGCAGCTATGTCTATTCCTGTATGATATTTTGGAACTGTTGGTGTTGTTGGGTTTCTATTTCCAAATCTTGATGTTATAGTTCCTGTAAGTGGCTTTATTATTGAATAATTTGACTTTATTATTTCTGCATCAGTTAATGGTTCAGGAGTGCTACTTGGAGCTTCTGTTACTGAGAGTGTTTGTTCTTCGTGTACGGCTGCATCCGCTATATCTTCTATTTTCACAGTTTCTTCCTGAACGACAGCATCTGTTTGCTCTGTTGTTTCTTCTTCAGCTACAGGTGTTATTTCCTTATTTTCTTTTCCTAAAAGTGCAAACCAATTCGATATATTGTCATATGTTTGCGCTATGTTTATATCATACGAAAGCACTTCTTTTGCCTGTTTTAAAAAATCTGCAGAGAATATGTAGTTGCTATTTTTTACAATGTAAAATGTTATATAAATAAGTGAGCAGACAGCAATTTGCAAAAACAACTTTTTGAGTAATTTATAGTCTTTTCTTGCACTTCCAACATTCACCCTTGTTTGATTTGTCCTATAATTTTGTTGCCTTCTTCTTTGATATATTTCCTCTGCTTTTCTAATTCTTTCATCTGCAGTTATTGCTCGTTCCATTATAAGTTCCTCCTTTGTGTGTTTTAATAAATTATATTCTTAAATCTATTAAATTATTACAATTTTAGGGACAGGTAAAAACCTGTCCCATTGGCTATTTTTAGAACGGGCTTTAACCCGTCTTAAATTATCTTAAAAAATAATTACAGCTATCAATGCGATTAATAATCCTATAGATATAAACTGTAGTCTTTTATATTTTTTCTCTATTTTGTTTATTTTTTTGCTATTAATTGGCTTTCTGTTTTCTACAGACGAAAGATAATTTGCAACTACCATTTCTGCCTCTTTTAAAATATAATCTTTTGTCCCAACTTTTGCATTATTTTCTTTTTTGTTATCCACATGTTCTGGAAGTTTTATTTTATTACCTTTTAGCACAACAATTGCCTCTTCAACAATATTTGAAGGCAAGTTCTTAATCACTACTATATTTTTTAAATTATTATCTTCCATAATATATCCTCCTAGAAAATCTGGTTAATAACATTTTTTCCAGATTTTCTAGGAATATTCACTTTATAATTTCAATTGATTCATAAATTCCATTTGCCACAACATCTGCCATTTGAATTACAATATTTAGTCTTGTATTTTGAAGAATACTAAAGTTTTTCCTCGAATTGCAGAAATCTCTTGCTGTTATGCCTTTTATATACATATCACCTATTACATATCTTTCTCTACGTATACTACTGCCTAAAATTATTCCGCCCTTTCCTACTATTATTTTCCCCACATTGTCTGAGTTTTTTGAAAGAGCAGAATCTATTGATATTATAAACGGATTTGAATATTGTTTGCAAATACTATTAATTGTTTGTTCAATATTGTCATTACATACTGTGTTTTCCAAATCTCCTATAATTTGAACATTTTGGACCCCTCTAAAAAATTTTTTTAATTTATACCCTACAATTGGCCCAAAGCTATCTCCTGTTACTCTATCTGTTCCAATACACAAAAATATTACATTCGAATATGTTCTATTTGTTGTTAAACCGCAAATTGTACTACTAAAGTTGCTAATAAATTGATTCATTGAAGTCTGTGGCATAGCATTCTCCTTTTTTCTAATATATGCCAAAAACAGAATCATATTCATTTAATTTTCAGCACGACTCAAGTGCTAGTTTAATCATTTGATTTAGTGAATTTTGTCTTTCTTCTGGTGAGAGCTCTCTTTTTTTGCTTGCCCCTACTATGTCCGAAACAGTTAAAATGCAGGCTGCTTTTTTGTTTAATGCTATGGCATTTGCAAATAGTGCAAAGCTTTCCATTTCCACACCTATACAGTCGAATTTTTCTGGTTGTTCAAAGCTTTTATCATCACAATAAAAAACTTCACTGCAAAGTATATTACCAATATGTAAATTCACCTTATTTTTTTGAGCTTGTATTTTTATTACTTCATTTAGCTCTTTGCTTGCTGGAATTAATTCGCTATTGTTTCCATTTAAAATTCTTGCATACTGTGATTTGCTGTATGAATTTTCAACTAAAATTACGTCTAGTAAATCCAGGTTTTTGCTGTATGCTCCTGTTGTACCAATTCTTATAATATTATCCACATCATAAAATTTATATAATTCATACGAATAAATTCCCATACTTGGAATTCCCATTCCAGATGCCATTACCGTAATTTCTTTACCATTATAAGAACCTGTATATCCATACATTCCTCTTACAGAATTAACAAGTTTAGAATTATCCAAAAAATTTTCAGCAATATATTTTGCTCGAAGTGGATCTCCTGGCATTATCACTGTTCTTGCAATTTGCTCTTTTAATGCTTCATTGTGTGGAGTCATTATTTCTCCTCCTTCTTAAATTTAAAATGAATAGTAAATAATGGTCCAATTTCAACTATATATACAGTTACAATTAGTAGGAACCAAATGTATGCACTTGTAATTTTTAGTATTAAGCTACAAATTAACCACATAACAGCTACTACTAATATATGTATTCCATACGTAATTAGTAATTTTTTTCTAATTTCTCCGTACTGGCTCTCCCGCTTCTTTTTTCTTTCTTTTTTGTTCTTTATAACCTCGTACAAAGTTTTCAAAAACCATTGATATTCCAACCACTACAAACAGTGCATATACGAATGATATTGAATGTGGTTTGTCTAGTCTTTGTGATTCTATCGATTCTACAATTCTGTTTGCTTCCTCCTGCATCTGAATTGCTTGTTGCTCACTCATATGCATTTCCTCCTTTGCTTATTTCTTATCCTTGCTTAGTTCTGCGTATCTTTTTATTTTCATTGTAGTAGTTTTCTCAAATTCATCTTTTTTTATCTCTAGGTTTTTAATTGCTTTATATGATGTTAATCCTTTGTTTACTTTCTTTATTTCCTCCCAAATAATATCATGTATTTGCTCATCAGTTAAATCTTTTCCATGCTTTTCTTTTATTTTATCCATATTTGGTATTACTTTCGCAGAAATAATTAGCTCTTGACCTTTGTCCTCTTTGCCGTATACCATACACTCTTTGATTTCTGGTATATTTCCAAGTAGCAATTCAATTTCCTCTGGATATATGTTTTTGCCATTTTGTGTTACTATTACATTTTTGCACCTACCTGTAATAAATAAAAATCCCTCGTCGTCTAAATATCCAATATCGCCTGAATGAAACCATCCATTTTGTACTGCTTCATTTGTTGCTTCTTCATTTTCATAATACCCAAGCATTAATGTATCGCTTTTTATTAAAACTTCTCCCTCTCCATTTTCATTCGGATTATCTATTTTGATTTCCGCACAAATAACAGGCTTTCCAGCAGATCCTACTTTTGGATCAAATTCCGGTGTTAGCGCAGCTATTGGAGATGTCTCTGTTAATCCATATCCTTGAAGGAAACAGATTCCTATATCTTGTAACCATTTTCCAATATTTCCGTCAATTGGTGCTGCTGCTGATACTATATAATGTAGCTTACCTCCTAAGCTATCATATATATCACTAAATACTTTCCTTTTAATATCAACATTTACAGATTTTAGTGCATTTGTTACATGTATCATTGATTTAACTAATTTGTCTTTTTTAGACTTTACTATGTTGTCATTTATTTTTCTGTAAAGATTCTCTATAAGTAGTGGTACAGCAAGAAGTACAGTTGGATGTGTTTCTTTTAAGTCTGGTACAATATATTTTAGTCCTTCACATACAGCAATAGAGCCTCCTACTGCCATTGGTAGTAAAAATCCTATACTAGATTCATATGTATGGTGCAGAGGTAATATAGAAAACCATCTGTCTTTTTCTGTTACGTGTACATAAGCAGATACGGCATTAATGTTCTGAGCTAAATTTCTGTTACAAATCATAACACCTTTAGCTGCTGATGTTGTACCTGATGTAAAGATTAAAACTTTAAATTCTTCAGGGTCTATTTCTATATTTTCAAAGTCTTTAATTCCAGCCTTATAATATTCTTTTCCTTTATTTATTACATATTTTATGCCAACATCTTTGCCATTTATTTCGCTTTCAGAATTCATCTCTATAAAATATGATACTTCTGGAAGATTTTCTTTAACTTTTTTGATAACTTCTTCTTTTTTTGCAGAATATATAACAGCTTTAGCTCTTGACCTTTTTATTACATTTTCTATTTCATTTGGAGGAAGCTCTTTGTCTACTGGTACAGCAATTCCATCCGAGCATAGCATTGTCATATAACCTACATACCAGTAATAAGTATTTTCTCCAATAATTACAACCGGCTCGCCTTTTAAATTAAGTAATTTTTCAAGCCCTGTTCCAAGACCTATAACATCTTCTCTAAATTGCTTATATGAAATTTCAGTAAAGGCTTCATCTTTACGATTAAACTTTTCTAATATAAAGGTTCTGTCCGCAAATAAATCTGTAGAACGATTAAAAATTTCTTTAATCGTTTTATATGTAGTTGGCTCATAATTGCGCTTATCCCTCTTTACTTCCGTCTGTTTTTCTGGGTTATATTCAACCTTCATTTCTTCGATTTTTTCTAAGCCTTCCATTTTAAATTTTGGAAATTTAAAATTCGGTATTTTAAAGTCTTTAAGAATTCTCATAGTTTATTTACTCCTTAATTTAATGGTTGTGAGCCAGTGGGGACACGCCCTTGCAAGAGGACTGTCCCCTTGGCTCATTGTTTTTTGCAATAAAAAATATCACTATTTAATTATAGTGATATTTTTCAAATTTGTAAAGTGGTTTTAGGAGATTTCTCCCCTATTGCCTCATAAACACTGTAATGTCTATAATCTGTGAAATGTGCTAGACAAAAAGGCCGTCCCCTTGTACTACTTGATTTATATGAGGATTTGCTATAGCATCGCTGCCAGTATTATAGGTTTACATAAAGTGTCTGGCGAGTGCAAAGGACGCTGGACGAATAGGTCGGTTCGCCGTAGCTGCCACCATTGGCTGGAACGAAGCTGCCGCCGTGCGCCATGCTATAACTGCCTCCGTAAAAGCATCGGTAGATAGTGCTGTACGCTTTTGCTGTCCATTCCCTTAAGTTTCCTTCAAGGTCGATGATGTTGTTTATTTCGTCTAATACTTTTCCTTCTTGTGTTACTATACCTGAATTGTGACAGGTGGTTTCTTGCTTGTTTTTGTGTACTGTTGTACTGTAGTTTGCATTATTACTATCAATAAAAGCTAATACTTTTTCATATTCACTTCCAAATATCATATGGGCTCCTACACTGGTTAACGCTGTTGTTCCATCTTCCGCTTTTATTTGATGTGCTAAATTATATAATCCATACCATTGGTTTACTCCGCCTGTGCTTGAATTTGTTCCTGCGTTTGCTACTACTTGGCCTTTTCTACTTGTTGGGTTTCCTATGGTGCCACCTAATTCGTATCTACTTATATAAAATCCCCCATAGTTTTGTACACTTGCTTTCATAGCATCAAAATCTGTTTTTAATGTTAAGCCTTTTCCAGAATCTGCACTTAATTCTGTTGTATCTGCTGTTTCATCTGACCATTGTATTGTAGTTGAATTATTCACTGGAATCCATACATATTGGTCGTAGTTTCTCATTGCTGCTTCATGGTTTGCTGTTGAACTTCCTTCATCTGCTACTAAATCTGTTGTTGTTTT
>CAMVIX010000029.1 GCA_947167695.1 uncultured Clostridiaceae bacterium | reverse complement strand
TATTTCCTATATTTTATTTTTTACTTATGTGTGACATATCTATTTTAAACCTATATTAGCCAAAATTTTTTAAAACTAGAGTAAAACACAATAAAGATTAACTATTTTTGTAGCCAAAGGGGACATTCCTCCGAAAGAAAGTGTGTCCCCATTTGGCGGAAATTTCATTAAAAAATGTTAACCATTTTTGTAAAGTAAACATATACTGTACTATGATAAATTCATTTTTTACGGAGGAAAATCCCTATGAGAGAACTTTTAAAACTAGAGAATATTTCAAAAAAATATCAGGCAAAGAATGGTGAAACTGAAGCACTTATGGATATCACTTTTACTGTGAATGAAGGAGAATTTGTAAGCATAATAGGACCAAGCCGGATGTGGTAAATCTACACTTTTATCAATTATAGCTGGATTAGAAAAAAGTTCTGGTGGAAAGCTCTACATAGATGGTAGAGAAAAAGCCTCTGGTACATTTTCTACCGAGATAGGGTATATGCTACAAAAAGACAGTTTGCTAGAGTGGAGAACAATTTTAAGCAATGTCATTTTGGGGCTAGAGATAAGGCATAAAAAGACTCCTGAAAACAAAAAATATGTAGAGGATTTACTTAAAAAATATGGTTTAAATGAGTTTAAATACAAGTATCCTATGCAACTATCAGGAGGAATGAGACAAAGAGCAGCGTTAATAAGGACCTTGGCGGTAAAGCCAAAAATACTTTTATTAGATGAAGCCTTTTCAGCTTTGGATTATCAAACAAGAATAATGGTAACAAAGGATATATATAATATCCTAAAAAATGAAGAAATTACAACACTTATGGTTACGCATGATATATCAGAAGCAATAAGCATGTCTGATAGAATAATAATTCTATCTCATAGACCTGGATGCATAAAGAAAATAATGAAAATAGAGTTTGATATAGAAAAAAGAGATCCGTTGCTATGCCGTGAAAGCCCTAAATTTAGCAAATATTTTGATAGCATATGGAAGGAGCTGGATGTAAGTGCAAAATAACATTTCACAAGAGAGAAAAGAATATTTAAGAAAAACAAAAAGAAATAAATTACTAGTATTAGGAACTCAAATATTAGTTCTGGTTTTATTAATTACAGCATGGGAAATTCTTGCAAATAAAGGTGTAATAGACAGTTTTATTATGAGCCAGCCTAGTAGGATTTTAAAAACCTTTATGAATTTATCAGAAAACGGCTTATTAAAACACTTAGGAACGACATGTTACGAAACTATAATCGGATTTTTGCTAGGTACTGCGATGGGAACTCTAATCGCAATAATTTTATGGTGGTCTAAATTTCTAAACAAAGTTGTGGACCCATTTTTAGTTGTACTAAACAGTCTGCCAAAGGTTGCACTAGGACCAATTATAATAATTTGGGTAGGAGCAGGAACTCCTGCAATAATTACAATGGGAATTGCAATTTCATTGGTAGTAACTATTTTAGAAATATCTAACGGATTTATAAACACAGACAAAGACAAGGTAAAAATGGCAAGGACTCTTGGTGCAAGCAAATTGCAATTACTGACGAAAATAGTAATTCCGGCAAATACATCAACATTTATAAATTCATTAAAAGTAAACCTCGGATTATCACTAGTAGGAGTAATATCTGGAGAGTTTTTAGTATCAAAAGCGGGACTTCGGATATTTAATAGTGTATGGTGGGCAAGTATTCCAACTAGACTTAGTTATGACAAGTGTAATAATACTTCGGAATTATGGCAGCAGTGTTTTATAGAGCAATTGTACTTCTAGAAAAAATTGTATTAAAATCTCACAAATATGTTTGAGGAGGAAAGACTTTGAAAAAGTATATTATCATAATTGCAGTAATTGCAATAGCAATTATTGCAGCGGTAGCGGTAATTGTGAGCAGAAACTCTGAAAAAGTAGAGTATGCAGAACAAAAACTCCAAAAAATAAGAGTAAATGAAGTAACACGTTCAGTATTCTATGCACCACAATATGTAGCAATTAGCCAAGGAATGTTTGAAAAAAATGGAATAGAAATAGAACTTACTACTGGCCAAGGAGCAGATAAAGTAATGACAGCGGTTCTAGCAGGCCAAAGTGATATAGGATTTGCGGGACCAGAGGCATCAATTTATGTATATAATGAGGGAAAAGAAGACCACCCACAAGTAATAGCACAGCTTACACAAACAGATGGAGCATTTTTAATAAGTAGAGAAGAAAATAAAAATTTTAAGTGGACAGATTTAAAAGGAAAAACCATAATACCTGGAAGGAAAGGTGGAGTTCCATACATGACTTTAGCATATGTCATCAGAAAAAATGGAATGAATCCTGATACAGATATGGTATTAGATGACAGTATTCAATTCGACTTAATGGCAGGAGCATTTTCAGGAGGAAATGCAGACTATGTAACATTATTTGAGCCAACTGCATCAATGACTGAAGCTTCAGGCAAAGGTTATATAGTGGCATCTGTAGGAGAAGAAGCAGGTAAAGTTGCATACACTGCATACTTTGCAAAAGGAAGCTATTTAAAGGAAAACGATGAACTAGTGCAAAAATTTGTAAATGCAATTTATGAAGGACAAAAATGGGTAGAAAGCCATACAGATAGAGAAATAGCAGATGCGATAGTAAGCTTTTTCCCAGATACTGATCTAGACTTGCTAGAAACAGTAGTAAAGCGTTATCGTTCGATAAATGCATGGAAAACAAATCCAAAACTAGAGGAACAAGACTTTGAACTTTTACAAACGATAATTCAGGAAGCAGGGGAGCTAGACAAAAAAGTACCATATAAAGAAGTAGTAAATAATAAATATGCAGTAGAAGCAATGAAATAAGGAGAACAAATATGAGACATGGGGACAGTCTTCGCCTTTGGCGAAGGCATGTCCCCGATGTCTTATTGCATAGGAAAAATCGATAGATTTTTCCGGAGCAACAAGGTTAAGTTACCTTGATTCGTCCGATTGCGAAGCAATCGTGACATGTGGCGAAGCCACTTTTCTTACACTTTAGTTTAAAGTGCGTTTTTTCCCATACGAGAACAAAAGAAAGCCAAATGGGATACTATTCTCCTAGAGGAGATATCCTTAGTCTTGGCTCACTCCATGCATTTGAGTCGATTTTTGTATACTATGGAAAAGCAATTTGCATAAAATTTTTTACATATTAATAGCCAAAAACACATAAATATGATACAATGAAACAAACGAAATGGAAGAAGGTGTAGACTATGGAACAAATAGCAATTTTTTCGGACGTGCACGCAAATTTAACTGCATTAGAGGCTGTGCTTGAAAATATAGAAAAGCGAAACATTAACAAAATAATATGTTTAGGAGATCTAGTATATAAAGGTGTTTGCCCAGAAGAAGTAATAGATATTGTTAAAGATAAGTGCGATATTGTACTTAGAGGAAATTGTGATGCCTATATAGGAAATAAAGACGCACTAGACAAGAAATATTGGACAAGACTAAGGATTGGAGAAAAAAGAGCAGAGTATTTACGCAATCTACCAATATTTCACGAATTTTATTTAAGTGGGCATTTAGTAAGGTTGTTTCATGCTGCACCAATTAGTTTAGATGCTCTTTATAATCCTATGTATAGCAATAAGAATTCAAGAGGGGCAGATCGCGAAATATCAGATCCAGAAGTGATGTTTAAAAATACTCAGCTACTTGGAAAAACTGAAAAAGACCCTGTCCCAGATATAGTAGGATATGGACACATACATACACCACATATTGTAAGATTTAAAAATAAAACTATTTTTAATACTGGAAGTATAGGAATGCCAACAGAAATGTTAAATACACAGGAAATGGATGAAACAACAAAATTTTCAAGGCTTGCATCGTATGTTATTTTAGAGGGGGAGTACAAAAGCAGAAACATGGCTCCAATAAGTATAAATCTTGTAAGGGTACCATATTCTATTGAGACAGAAATTGCTAGAATAGAGAAATCTGATAATCCTAGAAAAGAAGAAATAATAAGAAGACTGCAAACAGTGGAACCATAACTTATAAGATTACATAAAATGAAATAAGAGGTAAGTTTATGGAAATAGATTTAGTTAGTCTAAAAGCAAAATTAAAAGAAGTAGGCCAAGAGCATATTTTAGCATTCTGGGATGAACTAGAAAATAATGAAAAAGAAAATTTTGCTAAGCAAATTGAAAATATGGATTTTATGCAAATAAAAGAGTTATACGAAAAGTCCAAGAAAGACGAAGCATTTAAAATAGAAGATATAACTCCAATTCCATATATAAATTCACTGAAAATGCAGAATAAAGAAAAATACATAAAAATTGGAGAAGACGCTATAAGAAAAGAAGAAGTTGCGGTGATTTCAATGGCAGGAGGTCAGCGGAACAAGACTACGGCTATCATGGACCAAAGGCAACCTTTGAGCTTAATTTAATTCCAAGAAAGTCACTATTTGAAATATTATGTGATAACCTAAAAGATGCGCAGAATTTATATAATGTAACTATACCATGGTATATAATGACAAGTCCAGAGAACCATTCTGAAACAATAGCGTTTTTTGAAAAGAAAAATTTTTTTGATTATCCAAAGGATAAAATACATTTTTTTACGCAAGATAAACTACCAATAATTGATATTAATGGAAAAGCAATTTTGGACAGAAAAGATATGGTAAAGGAAGCAGCAAATGGAAACGGGGACATATTTAGAGCACTTTGGAAAAGTGGAATGCTGGATGATATGAAAAAAAACAATATCAAATGGATAAGTGCTGGAGGAATAGATAATATTCTATTAAAACTGGTAGATCCATTATTTATAGGGCTAACTGTGGAAAGTGGATACGAAATTGCATCTAAAAGTGCTTTTAAAGAACTAACAGACGACCCAATAAGTGTATTCTGCAAAAAAATACGGAAAACCTTCGATACTTGAATATACACATATTTCACATACGATGTCAGAGGCAAAAGATGAAAAGCGGAAATTATTTATATAGAGACGTAAATATTCTAGCACATTTATTTAGCATAGATGCTTTAGACAAATTAAAGGACGTATATTTACCCTACCATAGAGTGTTTAAAAAGAATGCATTTATAAACTATGAAGGAGTAAAAGAGGTACCAATGCATCGTAATTCATTTAAATTTGAAAAATTTATTTTTGATGGCTTTTCATATTTTGATGATATGCTTTTAATGAGAGTAAACGAAGATGAAGAATTTGCACCAATAAAAGACTTTATAGGAATATATAGCCCAGAAACCGCAAAAGAAAAATATATTAAGTATTGGCAGAGGCGTGGAAGAAAAATATTGTACGAGGAGTAAAACTTGCATTTTAAGAAAAAGTGTAATATACTATATACACATTATCTTGTAAAGGGGGCTTGGCTCATGTCTAAAAACAATCAAAATCCTAAAGACAATGAAGACAACAAGGAAGAGCTTGCAGAAGTTTTACGGAAATTGATTGACAAGATTGAGATTAGAGAGATTCCTAAAATGCCAGACGATGATAATTATGATAATGCTCTTGATGATGAAGAAGAAGATGATGATTTTGGTGACGAGGATTATGATGATGAAGAGTGTTACAATAATGAGCTGATTTTGGATGCACTATATGACCAATTAGATGCCGTAAAAGGTAACGTTTCGGCGCAATATACTGGCCCGGATATAACAAATGGACTGCTTGGATTAAATGTATTGCATAATAAAACAATAGCTCATTTGCTTTTTTCTTTGTGCATACAAAATCAGAATTTGCTGGCACAGCTTAGCAAAGCCGAAGATGAGAAGCTTGAGCTACTGAAAAAACAGAATGAGCTTCTTATGCGAATCTTAAACAAGTAACCTAAAAAACAACACCCAAAATTTGGGTGTTGTTTTTTGACGTTTTTTGTCGATGAAAAATCCTTGATTTTTAAGAGAATATATGTTATAAAATAGTTATTCATTCAAACAAAAATTTTGTCAATACTTTTTATTTTCAAAAATTTCCAGAACAATCCAGAAGGAGAAATCGATGTTATCTATTATAAACAGTATGGCTTTGCATGGGCTAGATGGCTATCAAGTTTCCGTGCAAGTGGATGTATCATCAGGCTTGCCATCATTTGAAATTGTAGGTTTGCCAGATATTAGTGTAAAAGAATCCAAAGAAAGAGTTAAAACAGCAATAAAAAACTCCGGAGTAGAGTTTTTTAGCAGAAGAGTAATTGTTAATTTAGCACCTGCAAACACAAAAAAAGAAGGTCCAGTTTTTGACTTACCAATAGCAGTAGGAATATTAATTTCTATGGAGGCAGTAAACAAGCAAAAAGCAGAGCGAAGGCTTGAAAATACTGCTGTAATAGGAGAGCTTTCACTCCGGAGGGGAAGTTTGTAAAATAAATGGTGTTCTTCCAATATGTATTGAAGCAGCAAGGCTGGGTGTAAAGAAAATAATTTTACCTACAGAAAATGCCAAAGAAGCGGCTGTTGTTAAAAATGTGGAAATACTACCAGTAGATAATTTAAAACAGGTAATAGACTTTTTAAATGAGGAGAATGAAATTAGAGCTGAAGCTCCAGTGCAATTTGAGGCAGATAATTTCTCAAAATATACATTAGATTTTTCTGAAGTGAAGGGACAAGAAAATGCAAAAAGAGCTATAGAAATAGCAGCAGCGCGGTGCACACAATTGTCTTATGCTTCGGTGCGCCTCGGCTCACGGGAAAACTATGCTGGCAAGGAGAATACCAACAATTTTGCCAGATTTAACATTTGAAGAGGCTTTGGAGATTACGAAAATACATAGTATAGCAGGACTATTATCAAGCGAAAAACCTATGATTCTAACAAGACCATTTAGAAGCCCACATCATACAATATCTGGTGTGTCACTAGTTGGTGGAGGAAGAATACCAAGACCACGGAGAAATAAGCTTGGCACATTTTGGAGTCCTATTTTTAGATGAACTTCCCGAATTTAATAAAAGTACACTTGAAGTATTACGTGGACCACTAGAAGATAGAACAATTTCAATTAGTAGAGTAAGTGCTGCACTTACATACCCATGTAATTTTATGTTTATAGCAAGTATGAATCCTTGTCCGTGTGGCTATTATGGCTCAAGAGAAAAAGAGTGCACGTGTACAGACGAACAGATAAAAAGGTATATGAGCAAAATTAGTGGACCACTTTTAGATAGAATAGACATACATCTGGAAGTAAGCAGTGTGAAATATGACAAATTAAACAGTAATGTAAAAACAGAAACATCGGAAGAGATAAGAAAAAGGGTAAATAAAGCTCGAAGAATTCAACAGGAAAGATACAAGGGCTTGGGCATTTTTTCTAATTCCGAATTATCACCAAAACTTATAGAGAAATATTGCAAGTTAGATAGCAAAAGTAGCTCACTTTTAGAAAACTCATTTAAAACACTAGGTTTAAGTGCTAGAGCCTATGGAAGAATTTTAAAAGTTGCAAGAACAATTGCTGATTTAGATGGCAAAGGAAATATAGAGATTAACCATTTAGCAGAAGCTATTCAGTATAGGAGCCTAGACAGAAAATACTGGAGTCACTAAAGGAGATGAAAAGAATAGATAAAATAAAGTTTGAATCACAGCTTTTTCCAAAATTATTAAGGGAAATAAATAATCCTCCAAAGATACTCTATGTAGAAGGAGACAAAAAAATTTTAAATACTAATTGTGTAGCAATAATTGGGTCTAGGTCTTGCTCTGATGAAGGGTTTAAATCTGCTAGAAAGTTTGCCTATGATTTAGCAAGCCAAAACATTACAGTAGTAAGTGGCATGGCCATTGGAATAGACACAGCAGCTCATATGGGAGCTTTAGAAGCAGGAGGAAGAACAATTGCAGTATTAGGTTGTGGATTTAAGAACATTTTTCCAAAAGAAAACATAGGATTATTTCGCAAAATAGTTGAAAATGGAGGAGCGGTAATTAGTGAGTATGCACCTATTACAAAAGCTAGCTCAAATAGATTCCTAGAAAGAAATAGAATAGTAAGTGGTTTGTCTTTAGCAATACTTGTTATTGAAGCAGCATTTAGAAGCGGAACGAGTGTTACAGCTGCACTTGCAAAAAAGCAGGGAAGGAAAGTATTTTGCATACCACATGAAATGGATAATATTCATGGCGTACGGAACAAATAGACTCTTAAAGCTCGGAGCTAAATTAGCTTTAAATGCAAAAGACATAATAGATTGTTTTAAAGAGCTTGATTACGAAGAAAATAGAACGCTAAAAGGTATAAATGAGAATTTAATTCCAGAGCAATATTTAGAAATATATAAGGCAATTCAGAAAAGCAAACAGGATATTAATAGTATCTCAAGATCCTTAAGAAGACCAATAAATGAGTTAAATAGCTTATTATTTATGATGGAATTAGATGGTATTGTATTGAAACTGCCAAATGGTGAATATACAATTAAAGGAGATTAAAAATGTATAAAAAACATGAAATAGGAAAATGGGGGGAGAGCATTGTATGCCAATATTTAGAAAGTGAAAACTATGATATAGTTGAAAGAAATTTTGACTGCAAACAAGGAGAAATTGACATAGTAGCTTTTGATAAAAATAAAAAAGAACTTGTTTTTATCGAGGTAAAAACAAGAACTAATTATAATTATGGCAGTCCAGCTGAAGCTGTAAACTTGCCCAAACAAAAGCATATTTATATGGCTGCTAAGTATTATATTTATTTGAATAAAATTAAAGATGTGTTTTTTAGATTTGACGTAATTGAAGTATATACTAAAAACAATATGTGTAGAATAAATCACATAAAACAGGTTTTTTAATCATCGCAAACCCAAACTGATACACTACCTCCATTTACAAAGAAAACACCATTGCCGTTTTCATCAATAATAACAGTTTCTTCTCTATTGCCCATGAAATCATAAAATGATTTACCTGAAAAGTGTTTTCCTATATACATTTGCTTTTCGCCTGGTTCAAAATCCGAAAGAAGAACAGCTATTCCGGATTTTTCATGGCCTATATCACCTTCGCGAGTCCATCCAATGATTGAATTATTATCAAAATAATCATTCTGAATACCATAAGCATAGTTTTTTCTTAAATGTAATAGCTTATTTAGAATATCTGCTTTAGCAGATATTTTTTCACTAGGAATACCATAATAATCGCCGTAAAAAACACAAGGAGTTCCTTGCTCACGAAGTAATATTATGCTGTATGCAAGAGGCTTAAACCAATCTTGTACCCATGAAAATAAGGACTGACCGGGTTCTGTGTCATGATTATCCACAAAGGTAACTGCTTTATTTGGTTCCTCCTTTACAAGAGTGCCATTTAATATTTTAGACATATCATAATTTCCACCTGAAATAGATGCCTCATAGAAATTATAATGAAGTGGTGCATCAAACAAACTCATAGACCACTGAACTTCTTCTAAATACTTTTTTAAGATATCTACATTTGAGTTCCAGTATTCTCCTACTGCGAATAATGGCTTATTAGAAGCTTCTCTCATTTTACGAAGCCATTCTAAATAAAAACTAGAACGAATATGTTTAATTGCATCAAGCCTGTATCCATCTATGTCTGCAAACGAGGTATACCATTTTCCCCAAGCTGTAAGCTCATTTACAACATCAATATTATTTAAGTCTATATCTGCACCCATTAAATAATCGTAGTTTCCGTTTTCCTTATCTACATCTTCATCCCAACGTTTTCCATAGAATTTATAAATAGAGTTTATCTTATTCCTATCATCCCAATCTACTCCATGAAAGTGTGTCCAATTCCATTTAAAACTTGAGTATTTATCTCCTCTACCGGGGAATGTATATTTAGTCCAAGCTAAAATGGGTATGATATTATTTGTAATTTCAATAGAATTATTGCGATTAGCAAATGATTCTTGTGTAGCTAATACTTCTTCAGTTTCATCAGCTCCAAACTTATGGTTTAAAACAATATCTGCATATACTTTAATTCCATATTTATGTAACATTTTAATTGCAGCAAGATATTCGTCCTTAGTACCATATTTTGTTTGAACAGACCCTTTTTGATTAAATTCTCCTAGGTCGTATAAGTCGTATACTCCATATCCTGTATCATTTTTCCCTCCATTTCCTTTATATGCTGGAGGTAGCCAAAGAGCAGTTATTCCTATATTCTTAAGAGTTGGCGCTTCATTATATGCCATTTCCCATAATGGAAAAGGAGCAGGCAAATACCATTCAAAAAATTGCATTATTGTTTGATTATCCAAAAAAATCATTCCTTTTTTTAAAAGCATTATATCATATAAAATATAAAAATATCAAGATTCAACATTTTGGGACAGGCTGGAAAGCCTGTCCCAAAATGTTGAATTATTTTTTTAGTTCTTTGATTTCTTTCGAACAATTATTACATATAAATTTATCTTTAAAAGTATGTATATTCTCTGAAGAAAGGCAGAAAATACATTTATGTTCTACAGGTTCAACAACTATTCTTGCCATACCTCTAGTAAGCTTAACTTTAGAATTAGGCTTTATATCATACATATTAAGCCATTCAGTTGGTAGCTTAAAGCGACCTAAGCGGTCCACATGTTTTATAATTTTTGTAGATTCCATAAATACCTCCACAATACCAGCCTTAAGTGAAATTTCACATATATTATACGACGAAAATTTCATGGCTGTCAAGTCCTAAATACGTGAAACTTTACGTACGAGCTAAAAATTTTTCTGTTATACTGACAGTAAATTTGAAAAGAAGGGGGCGATTAACACGAATTTTTCAGATGCAATGATAACGAGAATACTAGATTTATGCGAAGAAAAAGGCATGAATATAAACCAACTAGGCACAAAAGCTGGATTAAATCCTGCAACAATCAGAAGCATAGTGAAAAAACGTTGTGTATCGCCCAAGGCTGATACAATATATTATATATGTTTAGGATTTGGAATAAGTATGAAAGAATTTTTCGATACAGATTTATTTAATGATATAATAGATGATGATTAATAAGGTAAAATGAAAAAATGGGACAGGTTCACTTGACAAACCTGTCCCATTTTTTCCAAAATATGATATAATATAAAAGATAGGAGTAATAAATATGAGAATGAGAAAAAAGAAATGGGCAAGACCGGAGCTTGACAGTTGTGAGTATTTTATAAAAGAGCCCATGATAAATAAGGGAAAGTGGATAGAATTTTTTAAGAATAGTGCACCAATATATTTGGAATTAGGCTGTGGAAAAGGAAACTTTATATCAAAACTTGCTTGCAAAAACAGAGATATAAATTTTATAGCAATAGATATAAAAGACGATATGTTAGGATATGCAAGAAGAAAAATAGAAGAAGAATATGAGGGAAATGGCATAGACAATGTTGCTTTGCTTGCATATGACATAGAACGAATACGGAGATATATTTAGCAAAGAAGATAAAATAGATAGAATATATATAAACTTTTGCAATCCGTGGCCAAGACCAAAACATAGAAAAAGAAGATTAACTCACACAAGACAACTAGAAAAATATAAAATATTCTTAAAACCAGGTGGAGAAATTTATTTTAAGACAGATGACGATGAGTTATACAAAGATACCTTAACATATTTTACAGAAGCTGGATTTGAAATAACTGAAAACATAGGAGATTTAGCGAGCATACAAGATGAAGACAACATAGTAACAGAACATGAGCAAATGTTTATGGATGAAGGGATAAAAATAAAGAAGATAGTAGCAAGAAGCTAAGAAGAGAGCAATTGGGGACGTTTCCGTTTGGGGACATTTGTCACCGTTTGGGACACATCTTA
>CAMVIX010000028.1 GCA_947167695.1 uncultured Clostridiaceae bacterium | reverse complement strand
TCATTCTTGGATTTGTATCTTTATATTGGCTTAAATTTGCTGTTACAAGTTTTCTTGCATAATCAACTATTTGCTTATCGTTCATACTATCCCTCCATTCTACTTTTACAAGGCTGTAATTCGCCATTTTTAGTATAATTTAATGCAGGTAATATATAGCTTTGGCTATACTGATTTGGTTGCCAATTCGTATGATACCTTTTACACTTGTTAGGACAAAATTCTTGCACACATAAGCTTATATCTATTGCTTTTGGTCTTGTATCTATATCCATACTATCCCTCAACTTTCTTGCCTAATTGCCTCATTCGCTTATTTAATAATCTTTTTGAATACTTATGGCAATTGGCTTTATTTTTCTTACAATTAATTGCTTCACACCAGCTACAATACTTACATTTTAATTTAGTTATTATTTTCATCTTTTTCTACTTTCTTTGTAAAATAATCTATAATATCTTTATAATTTGGTTCTACCCCTTCATATAAGCAACTTCCTGTTGATTTATATAATTCTCTAGCCATAGCATTTATTATTTTATCTTTCTTATCTAGCTCAGATAATACTACATAAGCGAAATTAAAAAAGAAATCTGTATCAATTCCACTTATAAATTGTTTGGCAGGGTCTAAATGCATATAAATTCTTCTCGCTTCTTCTATATCCATATTAGTTCTCCTCCAATTCTTCGCCTATTCGCCTTTTCAAATCTTTAATTAAAAGTTCACAACCTACGGCTCTTGCTATATTATTGTTTTTAAGATTCTTTTGTCTTTCTTTTTCCCAATGTTTAATATAACCTTTTATTTTCTCTTCATCTTCTGGCATATTAGTTCTCCTTTACTTTAATCTCTAAATCGCTTATAATCATATCCCCTATTTCAAATCCATAATTTGTGAACAGCCTTATATATTCATTAGAATTAGCACAGTCAATATTCATTCCTAAAGGTTTAATGTTCTCTAAATGTATAACATCTCCTTCCCAATGACACCAACCTATTTTTTCGCCTCTCATGTTTTCAAATATAAAATCGTATGATTTGTAACCGTTCTTGCCCCAGAATCCATTATATGGTTTGTAAGGTATTATATATATTCCATTTATTTGTTCTTTTGGTTTTTCTTTTAATTCGGGTAGCTCAGTTCTATATTTTCTATTCATCTCTTCTCTTCCTCTCTTTCTTTTTCTACTGTAGTAATAAAAATGATTGCAAAAAATACTATCCACCAATGGTTAAAAATAACTGATAAAATGGTAAAACAAATTAAGGTTATAGTATTTTTAGCTAATACAGCTAATTGAAGTTTCAAATCTTCACTCATCTTTTTTGTCCTTCCTCTCTTAATTTTCTTCCACACATAGGGCAATAGTTTATAGGTACTTTCATTCTATGCCCATACCAGTCTATTTCAAGTATTTGCTCATGTACCATATCAAAAATACATACATGACCATTTTTATCTAATGGTTTATAATAGCCGTCATAATCTTCTATGCAATATTCACACATCTATCTTTCTCCTCCTTACTTGTACCATTGTTTTTCATTCTGTATTCTCATATTCTCCTGTGCTATATCCGTTTTTTCTTCTCTCTCTACTCTTCCACCTGGATACAACGGAATCTCTATGTACTCTCCAGGTTCTTCTAAATCCATCATTACTTGATTGCCTATTCTTCCATCTCCTGTTAGTTCTAGTCCTACTAATTGCATTGTTTTGCCTCCTTTATTTATTTGCTTCATAAAATGCTTTTGCAAATCCTAATGGCGTCATGCTTCTTAATACTGTCCTTTTACTTAATCCTGTCTTTTCTAAATATCCTTCTGGTATCTGTTTCAAATCTGCGAAGTGTTCTACACAACTTACAAAATCCCTGGCTCCACAATTATGTTCAAATTCTCTTGGTTTTACAACGTTTTTTATTGGCTCTTTAAACTCTCCCCATAATGCAGTTTTCTTTGTGTAGGGCTCTCCATATTCATAAGGTTCAAATATCATTGCAGGCTTGCCTAAAAATCTCTTCAAATAACCACTAGCAGGATTTTCTAAAGCCCAAAATTGCAATCCGTTGTCTCCATATCTAAAATTCTCATATAAGCAAGTATGTATTATTCTTAAACAAGCGTTTACTATCTCCATACCTTTGCGTAAATCTCTTGGTTCCCTAGCAGTTTTATCATTCCTTGCAATGCTAAACATCGTACAAGGTGGAGCTGCTAATATGCCATACACATTTTTAGGTGGCTCATAAGAACACACATCATAATCTGGTAATGTTATTACTCTTACATCATATCCATTGTCTTTATAATATTTGCTCCATGAGCCTGTCCCACCACATAAGTCCAATATGATTTTGTCTTGATTATTCATCATTTGCTCCTTTCATCTATCTTTCTTATTTCATTCTTTGTGTAATTTATGTATCTCTTACAATTCTCTGGCTCTACTTCATAGAATGGAAAGCATACACAGGTTTTACATATCTCTTCCATAAGCTACTCCTTTGGCATTATGTATTTGAATGGGAATTGATTTACACTATCTAGCCCCTTTATTATTTCTTCTCTTGCATCTTCTGTAGTATATTTGTATAGTTCTGATAGTCCATATACTCTGTGTATATCTTCTAATACTTGTTTTGCTCTTGCTTCTGTCGCATAAGTGGCTATCCTCATCATCATTTCATTCTCAAAATTTATTGCTATTTCATTGTCTTTAACAATTAACACTTTTACATTATCAAAATTTATTATTTTTTCCTTATCTTGATTTACTATAATCATAATTTTTTCTCCTTTCTATTAAAGGCTAGACACTTTATTGTTTATGTCTAGCCCCCTATGTTGGTTTTATTTAAAATTTATTTTATATTGGCATAACATCGTATCCCACATTACAATCTCTGCTTTTAGTATTTTTATATCTTTACACCTGTTAAGCTCTAAATTATCGTTATAGTTCTTGCAATAATAATCTAGTTTATAGTCTAAATTACTGTTCTTAACTATTATAATTTCGGTTTCCTCTTGTCCTGGTACTGTTAGCTCTAAAGCAATATCCCTATTACATTCTTTTGCTTTAATACACATATCAATTAAATCTTGAAATTTTTTTAATTCCATATCTTTCTTTCCTCCTAAAATTTATTTATGCGGACAGAGATTTGCACTCTGTATGATATACAAGTTTTTGAACTCCAATAGGCACTTATATATCTCTCGTGTTATGAGTTCTTTTGCCTTCCCTTATGGGAGAGGTTCATCCGACCTAGCGTCTACTCTAGCCGTTTAGCGACATTCTTTTATGGGTGATGAAAGATGTTTCGCCATTCGGTTTTACCAACCACCGATTAAATCGTAGGCTGTCTATTCCGCCACCGCATATTCTCTCATATAGTCGTGTCAAAAAATTATTCCTTTTCTGCAATTTTCTTGCCAGAATAATATTCGTTATACAGCTTAATCCAGTCGTCCATCTCCATTGTTACTTTCCACTTTTTGTTGTTTTTTCTGTGGAATACTGCAGGCAATTGTCCTTCTTGTGCATCTCTCTTAGCTTGTTCCATTGCCTTGTCTAGATTAAGTGATTGCACTCTTTTGCACTCGATATGTATGTAATCTAGTCCAACTACATCCTCTCCTTCTATTCCAGAGAATTGTTGACCTCTTCTACATTTGTAGCCATATTCTTTTAGCTTGCCTGCTAGTTCTCTTTCCCCTTTTGCTCCTTTTGCTCTACTATTTATTGGCATCTTTTGTCCCTCCTAAATAATCGTGTATTTCTTTTGCTAACTTATATCTTCCCAGCATTTCATAGTATTCGTTGTCATACTCTTTGGCTGTTTCCTTTTCTGCTAAGGTATATAAGTTCTCTAGGTCATTCCATATTTTCTGTTCAATTTTTTGTTTCTCTACGTAATTGTTTTCCACATATTCTCTACTTATTACTGGATTCACTAGCTCTCATCTCCTTTTGTATTTCTTCTAAAGTTAGCTGCCTTTTTGTTGCATATTCACATCTGTACGTTCCTTTGAAGTCTGGCATCTCAAGCCTGTTACACCCGAAGGCAATTTTTGCAAAGTCCTATTAGTTCTTTCCCCATTTTTTTACTCTTTCTTCTTCAATATCGTTTGCGAACTCCCACATATCTGCTGTTACTCTTTTTTCTTTTACAAATTTTCTAGCTGTCTCCATGTCCATTTTCTTGTAGCAATAAAACCCCTTGCAAATAAGTGGTCTCACTTCATAAATAACACATTTTTTTCCATCATAATATGGACAAGTTAGTCTGTTTTGCATTACCAAAATGTGCTTTTGTGGTTTTATGTTGTTGTTTATAACATACTCAATAATGTCTGCCATTTCGTTTTGACTTATTGGAAGAAAGTTGGTACAACATTCTCCACATTTACTACATTGTCCATTACACGAAAAGTCTTGAATTTTAACTTTTCCTTCTGCAATAGTTTTAATTATTTCTTGTATTGTCGTTGTTTTCATACTTTTCCCTTTCTTATAATCCAGGTATATGATTCTCGTTGTTAAACTCCATATACTCTAATTGCTCAGCTTCTCTTGTTTCCTCTGTCTTTTTATCCACAAGCTCTGGGTGTTTTTTCTGCACCTTACGTCTGGCTCTTGTAATTGACTCAAAACTTATTCCATGTTTCTTACCGTTCATCATAACGTAGGCAAAAGATCTACCAGTAAATTCTGGATACATCTTCTGTATTACTCGAAGAATTAAAAAACAATCATCTACTCTTGTAAGTTCTTCTTTCCTTAATATTTCCTCAACTATTTTTTCAACTTGTAATAGTTTTCCTAGTTTCATTTGTTTCCTCCTTAATTGGCATATAAACCATTAAAATCATACTCGCTGTAATCTCTTTGTTCAAAATTGCTAATTTTATTTTTATTGTTCCTTAACTGCGCTATATTGGGCATAAATTCATTGTTTCGTATGTTCTCTATTACGTTTTTCATATATGCTTTTTTATCTAAATCACTTAAATTTTCATAATAAAGCTGTAACTGTTCTGTTGTTAGTTTTTTATTATAATTATTTTGCAAGATATGTACGCCTTCCATAAATTCTTTCTTAGTTAGCATTCATAAATTCCTCCTCAGCCGATATTCTTGTGTTTCCATATTTCCCTTCAAGGATATTTGTCGCCTTATCAATTCGCATTAAAAAATCGAAATCAGCTTTCCACCCCTTCTCGTTTTTACCTATAAGGAAATCTGTTGTATTTGCAATATGGCATATTTTAGAAAATTGTTCCTCCGTAAAGTCTTTTATAAACTTCTCAATAGCTTTTTCTCTTTTATCTGTAATCTTTTGTACTTGTGGCAAGTTTGTACAAGTCGAGTTGTATATATCTTTTATTCTATTTATCTTCTCTTCTATTTCTTTTCTATTATCTTCTTTTCTTTTAGGAGGTAGTGCTACCGTAGTACTACCGTAGTACTACTACACCGTTCAGTATTTATTTTCGGAAAGTCTGTCTCTGTGGGCTTATTTATTGTCTGATACTTTAGAAAATTAGGGAGATAGTAGTAGGTCTGTTCTTCATATTTATACAAAACTACCATATTTAATCCGCCTAATCGGGAGAGCCATTTTTCTAAATCGGAAGCTCGTAAGTCGTCATATGGAAATATCAAAGACTTTAACAGCTTCGGATTTGCCCTGCCATATCCTTCGTCATCAGCATTACTAATAAGACCCATAAACAATAATCTTTCTTGTGCTGAACATTCTCCAATTTTTTCGTCTGTCCAAAAATTAGGAGATATCATTCTTTTTCTTGCCATATCTGTCTCCTCTCCATAGCAAAAAGGCTAGGTTTTTATGCCTAGCCCAAGGTGCTAATTTTCTTCTAGTATTTTGATTATTTTATTCCATTTATCTTTTTTCTTTTCAAGTAGTTTCTTTGCTTCAACATCTCCCAAAAGTCCAACTTCTACAGCTGCTTTTATATCTTTGTCTGTCAAATTAGTTTTTGATTTAAGAGTTGATACAAGAGCTGCTAGTCCAACCATTAAAGACATTTTATTACCTTCAACGCTAATTTCTGCTCCATATTTACCATGAGATTTAATTGAAATATTATAATCAATATCAATATTTCTATCAAAAAGACTTTTTAAATCCATTATTATCCCTCCTTTATATGATTTTTTCCTATAATTTTAATAAATTCATCTCTTGTATGTGTTTTTTCATATTCCTTTTGTACTTCTACTTTTAGTCTTTGTAGTACCTTATTGTCGCCATGGCATTTTCTACATAGCATTTTTACAAAGCCATATTCAATGCTTCTTTTTCTATTACTGCCTCCATATACTTCGTGTGGATCTAAATGCTTAAAATTTTTATGACACCCATCACACTTACCAGACTTAACCACTTTTTTATCTCTGTCCCTTTCGAGTTTTGCTTGCTTACTGCTCCTTTGCTTTATTTCTGTTTTTGGTTTAGTTTCTTTAGGTGGATTCTTTGGTACTGGATGAAAACTTTTACTTAAATCAATCATTGAAAATTTACTGCCCCCCATTCTCTAGAGTGCTGAGCCTCTAATTCTCTGATTTTTAATTTATAAAAATTGATGCCTTCTTCAGCACTCTTCACTAATCCTTCCGCGACATCACGCTCTAGTCTGAGCTTTGCTATGTCTTCCATTCCTCTTGCTATGTCAGCTAAGTGTGTTACGGCTTGCCCTTCTGCTCTTAACTCTATTAGTCTCTTACTAAGAGCAGTCCTGTACTTATATTCCTTTAGAGCATAATCTTTTTGATAAAGTTTATAGTTTCCTAAAGTTTTCTTTAATTCATCTATTGTTTCTTCTATTTCATTCCACATTTAGAGCCCTCCTTAAAAAGGAAGATCGTCTTCTGAAATAAGCTCCTCTGGTGTTTCTTCTACATTGTCTTGTTGAGAATCTTCTTTCTTGTGTTCTTTTTCGTATTCCTCTACGAATGTCTTTAATCCAGTTTCTTCGTAATTTTCAGCTTTCTTTATTCTCTCTTGAATCCAACCAGGAATTTTTCCCCAATGTTTATATGTCTCTGGATTCTCCATGTCGAATACTGTCGTTTCTTGTAATTCGTCTAGTTTAGTTCCTTTAGGCAGAGCCATAATAGCTGCAATATTATTAAAAACTTTATTGTTTTTCTCTTCGTTGATTATCTGTAATTGGCAACCTTTATTTAATACGTTTATTAAAGCGAATCCTTGTAATTCTTCCTCTGTAAATGGTTTGCCTCTCCATGCTTGCAAGTCTTTTCTTAAATTACTCTTTTCGGCTAATGAAAAGCTATACTCTTTACTCATACGTCTTGGGAATGTCTCTCCGTTTATTTCTATTGTTTCTCCTACAATGTCCCAGAACATTCTAAATTTTCTTGAACTATTACCAAATTTTGTGTTTACTTGTATTCCCTCATCTACCATCATACTTCCTATTGCAGGATATACTCCTGCCTCTAATGGTGGTATGTTAATTCCTCCGTTATCCTTTGCTATCATACTCATATCTAATTCCTCCTTATTTAACTCTTAAATAATTGTTATCATCATGTATAATTACTCCTGCTGGTATTTCTCCAGTTGATTTATAACTATCAATGATTGCTTTTTTGTTTGGTTTACTTGTAATAATATGTTCCATAAAATCGTCTGGGATTTCCTTTTCGTTGACAATCTCAACAGATGTTGGACTCTTTGCTATACTTAATGTTCCTAACTCTGTTTCAATCTTTGTTATTCCTAAACGTTCCATATTGACTTTTACATATTCTTTAAAATTATCTACTTTGTTTTGTTCCACTTTTTTTAACTCTTGCAATCTTTTTATTTGCACATCTATTGCATCTAATAAAGAGTTTCTCTCTTGTATATATCCTGCTATATTTGCACTTTTGTTTTGTAATTCCATTGCTAGTTCTTGCCCTAATTGGTTATATTCTTCTTCCGTTATTGTTCCTTCTTGTACTTTATCCATAAGTTGTACAAAATTGTTTGTAATATTATATAGACTATTCATATTTGACATTTCCTTTCCGTTCTGTTATAATAAATGCAGAAACACAATATTTGTATGTTTTTTAGAATTAGTTTTGATTACCAGGTCTTGCTAATTCTTTTTTCTTTGGACTTAAATTATTAACCAAGAACTCTATATTGTTCTCTAAATCAACAATCTTTCTCTTTTGTTCAGCATTTCTTTCCACATAAACTTCTAATAGCTTATTTCTTTCAGTTACCTTTTCTTCTGCTTCCGCTAATGCCTTTCTGCTTGCATTGATTAAAGTTTGCATTTCTTTTTTTCTTCTAAACATACACATTCCTCCTTTCTAGCTTTCTAAATATTTTTCAAATTTGTTTTTAAAAATGATGTAATTCCATGTTCCATTTTTTCCTTCTACTGCCGTTCCAAAAGGAAATCTTCCTTGTCTTAATCCTGCTCGTATAAATTCTGTACTCTTGTGTAGTATTCTTCCAGCTTCTTCTGGAAGCATTGTTTCAACATCATTCACTTATTATCACTTCCTTTCTGTGTGTCGTGCCTCAGAAATCTAATTACTTTTGTCATTGTTTGCTATAAAAAAAATATCATTAAATTGACATTTTAAGGCTTTACAAATGCTTACTGCTAATTTTGGACTTGGGTTTCTCTCTCCCTTCGCAATTAAGCTAATTGTAGTCTGACTTGTTGATGTCTCTTTTGCTAGTGTTCTGTAAGAGTATCCAGCTTTAACAATTCTATCTACTAAATCATCAACATCGATTATCTGAACAGTTCTATTTGCCATCAAAAATTCACCCCTTTAATTACTTTTGTCATTATTATAACATAGCAATTACAAATGTCAAGACTTTTTAAAAATTTTTTTAAAAATTGTTTACATTTGTAATTGTTTAGTATATAATATTCACGAGGAGGTTAGTAAAATGCTTTCTAACAAGGAATTAGGAAAATACTTAAAAGATGTTCGTGAAGCACTTGGCTATTCAACATACGATGTTAATAAATTATGCGACATATCTCAAAGCTATATTTCTCTTATGGAAAATGGAAAACGCAGACCTAGTGCTATAATATTAAAGAAACTATCTTCAATATATCATATCGATTATATAAAATTATACGAAAAAGCAGGCTTTATAAATTTAGCAGAGATAGAAAAAATTGATAAAAACATTACTGGAACAGATAAAAAAATTACAAATAGTGCAGTAGTATTGGTTTATGGCAGTATCCCTGCAGGTACTCCTATAGAACTTATAGAAGATATTATAGATACAGAGGAAATTGATGCAGATCTGCTACGAGGTGGAAAAGAATTTTTTGGACTTAAAGTTAAGGGCAATAGTATGAATCCAGAATATTTAGATGGCGACACTTTGATTCTTGTTAAGCAAGATGATTGCGAAAGTGGAGACGATTGTGTTGTAATGGTTAATGGTAATAGTGGAACTTTTAAAAGAGTTATCAAAGATGAAGAAAAGAAAACTATTAGATTGCAACCATTAAACACCAAATTAGACGAAAAAGGAAATCCCCTATACGAACCTATTACTTATACTGAAGAACAAATAGAAGATTTACCTGTAAGAATACTTGGTGTTGTAGAAGAAATTAGAAGAAAGAAAAAGAAAAAATAAAAGCAAACTGGTACAAATGAAAAGGGGTATAAAATGATTTTAGGAACAATTTTTAGTATTATTTCATGTATAGGAATTTATTGTTTTTATAATGGCAACGATATGATTCTATTCTTGTGTGCAATACTTGTAACAGCTGAAACAATTAGAGGATATATACGAAAAGAATTAAAAAGCCTTTTTACTTTTTTTGTTACATTATTTATTGGATTATGTGTTTCAAACATGTTTAACACGCCAATATTGCAAGCCATATCAGTATGTATATGCTTTGAAAATATTATAATGTTTATAGGCGGAGTATTCATGCTTGTTTTTACTTTTAAAATAGCTAATACATCAAATTCTGTAAGCCTAGAACTTACACCCGAAGAAGAATTAACAATTAATAATATAGTAAAAGAGTCTAAATTGCCCAGAGAATTGTGTATAATGCTTTATGACATTTTTCAATCCTTCATGATTTACAAAGATAAAAATATTCCATACACTAAAATTGAAACACAATTAATTCCGTACTTAAAAAAAGAGGCAAATATACAATATGCTATTGTCTTTGGAATGTTAGTTCATGAAAAGGCTTTGTCAGAAGAAGAAGCGGAATCATATACTAAAGAAATTGTTACATACATTACTACGCAAGAAATCATAGGTGCAAACAAATAAGAAAGATGAAGAAATTGTTTCCTGTTTCTGAGGCACGACACAATTTACTTCATCTCCACACTATTGAAAGTGATATTGTAATTATATATTAAATTACCTTCACTTTCAATAGTTTATTATAAAAAAATTATTGAAAAATGGAGGTATTTTTATGTCTAAATTAAATCAAAAAAGAGCCAACGGCAAAGGCTCGGTTATTTATATGGGAGATAACAGAAATAAGCCTTGGGGAGCAAGAATAACCATTGGGAAAGATACTAATGGAATAGCTATAAGACATTTTATTGGATTCTTTGAAAAAGAGATTGACGCTTTAGTATGTCTTGAAAACTATAGTAAAGCCCCTTTCCCTCTCTATATTGACGAAAAGAAATACAATCGCATTGTTACATTTCCTAGAGTTCCATATCCATTAGTTTCTGTAGAAGATCCTCACAAAGAAATTGTTGAAAAAGTAAAAAAAGATAATTATACATTTAAGCAATTATTTGAGAAATTTCAAGAAGCTAAACTTCTTACAAAAGAAGAAACAATGCAAGAAAAAATATATCATATTCGACCTAAAAACAAGCCTTTTGGTAGGCATTATTGCAGAAGTATGCTAACAGCTTATCATAATTCAAAAGAATTATGGGATAGAGCTTACAAAGAATTAAGGACTTCTGACTTTAGCGAACAACTTGTAAAAAGCAAAAAAGGCGCCGACTCCCTAAGGCAAATGGTAAATTTATATAAAAATCTCGATGCTTTTGCTCTAGAAGAAGATGTAATCGATAAAGGTTATGCTCAATTCATTACTACAGTTACAAGTAACAGAAAGGAAATACAAAAATCTAAGAATGGTAAAATAGAAAAAGAAAGGCTCTTTACCTACGAGCAGATAGATTATTTGTGGAATATGGAAATAAAAAGCGAAGGAAAGCAATCAAAGAAAGACAGAGAACAATTTATTCGTGATTTTTGGCTTATGTTACTATATTCTGGTTGCAGAGCTGACGAACTTCTTTCCATATATACAGCAAATATATTCCTAGATGAAAACTATTTTATTGGTGGATTAAAAACGGAAGCAGGAATAAACCGAGAAATACCTATACACCCTGCTGTAAAACACTTGTGGGAAAAGTATTACAATCCAAACAATGAATTTCTATTTATGCAGCCAAACGGGCATAAAGTTGACTATGACTATTACTTGTGGCATTTTCAAAATAACTTTAAAAACTTGCACCCAGAAGTCTCTATGCACACAGCACACGATGCTAGGCACATGTTAAGAAATGAACTTCGTATTCTTAATGTAAAAGATATAATAATTAATTCTATTATAGGTCATAGCAACGATGACGTTGGAGAAGATATTTATTCTCATGTCTCAATAGAAGAAAAACAAAAAGCAATTAAATTGGTTACATACAAAAAGGCAAAAAAGTTATATGTAATTGCTTAAAAACTTAAAGAAATTTCATTATATTTTTGTTTGTGGGTAACAGGTGGGTAACAAATAAAGAATACCAAGCCGTAAAAGGCTTGGTATTACTGCATTTTTTTACACTTCCATTATAATTGGCAGAAT
>CAMVIX010000027.1 GCA_947167695.1 uncultured Clostridiaceae bacterium | reverse complement strand
TTTTGAGATACTATTTCCTCCGCTTTTTTTGTTGTTATCAATTTTTCCGACTGCTACAGGTGCTATAGTGTTTTCTTTGCTATCATTTTCTTCCTCTGATTTCTTTGTAACTTTTATAGTATATGTTTTTTTAGCATTTCCATCCTTTTCTTTCACAGTTATCTTTATAATATTTTCACCTTCTGCAAACTGTTTTGGTGAATCTATATCAATTAAAGCATTTTGTATATTAGCACTTCCATTAACTATAACATCTTTTGCATCTTTGTCTGCAGTTGCAGTATATGTATAAACATTCGGTTTAAAAGGTTCGTTTAAAGTTACATTTGCTATTTGGACGCTCGCTAAAGCAACTTCAATTTTCGTTTCTGGGTTATTTATATTTGGTGCATCAACCTTCTCTTTTGCAAGTCTTACAACTGTAATGCTATAGGTCTTTTGGGTACCATCTTCCGCTGTAACTGTTACATCAAATACATTTGAGCCTTCTTTTAAGTTTTTATTACCAGTTCCTTCTACTGTTTGGCTATCTTCAAGTTTATTTGCATATACCTCTATGGCATCTACTTCATACGGCACACTTACATTATATGAAGTCGTTCCCATTTTAAAGCCAGTAAAGTCATTTGGTGTAATTCCAAGATTTCCTAAATTAGCATTGCTAGATTTAGTAGGCTCAGGTGTTGCTGTAGGTTCTGAATCTTCTGTTGGTTCTGGTTCAGTCGTTGGCTCTGGCTCAGTTGTTGGAACTGGTTCTACTATTGGTTCAGGTGTCGAAGTTGGTTCTGGCTCTGCTGTAGGTTCAGGTGCCGAAGTTGGCTCTGGTGTGGCTGTTGGCTCTGGTGTTGGTGTCGGAGTTGCAGGAACAGTAACTGTAACTGTTTTACTTGTTCCAATACTTGTTGCGTTGTCGTCATCTTCTCCTGTAACATCTCCTGTTAATTGTATTTCGATTGTTCCTGCATCGGTTGCAGTATATGTTGTGCTGAATGTTTTTGTTGTGTTTTTTCCATCTGATGTAGCATCAGCCTCATTAATTCCACTTCCACTTACTGGTCCATCTGCACTAACGTGAATATCCCATGCTGCCATAGAATTGGCAGTTACTGTTACTGTAAAAGTATCTCCTTTAGTAACTTCACTTGAGCTGACACTAAGTGATGCAGAAGCTGCAAGCACTTTTGTATTAAATAAAAGTAATGCTAACGCAGTTGTAATTAAAAACATAAATATTTTTGTTTTTTTCATCTTTTTTCTCCTTTTTTATTTATAATCTCTATACAATTTTTTTAGTGCCTAATAAATGTTGTCTTATTCTTAATAAATCAGCTGAATTTACTTTTCCATCTCCACTCACATCAGCTGCATTAGTAAATACTCCTGTAGCTTTTTTTGTTCCGAGTAAATGTTGCCTCATTTTTAATAAATCGGCTGAATTTACTTTTCCATCTCCGCTGATATCTCCTTTTACAATTACTGTATATGCAGTCTTAATAGTCTTCTTATCTGTATCTAATACATTAAGCTTATACCCTGTAGCTAAAATTTCTTTTTTCTTCTCTAATACATTTCCCTTTGTATTTGTTATATTATAATTAGTTATTTTTTGCTCTTTTATGATTGTTGATATAGCCATATCTGGCGATGACGTTATTGTTTTAGCTTTTGCATCTAGCTTATATGAAGGCTTTGGTGTAGCTGTAGGTACTGGAGTTGGTGTTGGACTTGGAGTTACCTTTGGTGTTGGCACAGGTGTTGCTTGCGTTGATACATCATCAGGCATATTATCATATACTGGAATTATAAAATTAAGACTCGTATCTAACAATCCGTTTGATGCATACATATTAAATACTGATGGACTTTGTGAAGCAGGATCTCCTAGATTTGTCATATATTGATGAGAAAATAACCATTCTGGTTTAGTTGTTGCAGTTCTTATTCCAGTCTTTTTATCTAAGGCTTCATCTAGCCATATTCTTTTTGTAATAACATCAAATTTAAAGAAATATGATGTGTTTTGCCCCATATTTACATAGTCGTCCGCTATCAGTTTCGCACCTTCTACAATTGCTATATATTGATTTGTCCATCCACTTTTTTTAGCATATTCTAATCCATTTATTATTGGGTCTCCAGTATCATATGCTCCGTAGTTAAAGAAATTATATATTCCCTCGTACCCCTTGCATGTACCTGAAACTGAATCGCTTCCATCCCATCCAACTTCTTGTATTATTTTAGATTTAATATGGAATGGACTCATTTTAGATTGCTTTGCAGCTTCTAGAATTATTTCTGCATATGACATTTTTATATTTTTCTTTTTTGTTTTGTCATAGAAGGTTACAGTGTTGTCAAGAAATGATCCTTTTACAGATTTTTTAACACTTTCTAACGTGTGCACTTTTTCATTATATGATTGTTCCTCAAACTGGAACACAGCTGTCTCTGTTAAAAAATTTCTAGGATCTATATAGTATGCTACAGCTTTTTTAGATGCGCAATAATAACTATAGTCATAAACTCCTCCACATGAACATATATCGTCCATGTCAGCCATACTTTTATGTATAACACTTCTTCCATGAAGTGTATCTCCACTTTCATATTTTAGAAGTTCGTTCCAATCTATTCCTGTATAAGCTGCCGTAAAAGTCCAATTTTTATGTATTTTTGTTAGAGCTCTCAGCTTTTCTTGGTAACTTTTTGGGAAGCTATCTATTCCACTTTTTATTTCTTGATTATATGCTGTTGCATAAGATATATTCGGTATAATAAATGTTAATAACATTATTGCTATGAGTGCTAAAACAAATGGCTTAGTAATCACTCTTTTGGAAAGCACGATTTTTTCCTCCTTAGTTTAATATGTTCTAATATATCGTATTTAAAAATATAAGTCAATAAATACGACTTCAAATTTACAAAAAAATCACATTTTATTTCGTTGGCACACTCTATAGCTTAATTTTTTTAACTTCGTCACCAATTATTTCTTCGATATCTTTTAAATGACCTGTCTTTTTATTATTAAGTCTAAAGAATTGGACAATTCCATATCCTGGATATTCATTTCCCTCAACAATTACCGGACCTTTGTCTGAAAATGCTACATCCCAGCCAATATATCTAATTTCAGGTACTTCCAAAGCTGCTTTCTTACATAGCTCAAAAGAATCATGTATTTGGTCTATTTTTATTTCGCTAAACTTTGCTCCTGTAAGAGGATGAGTATCATAAATTTTACCATAATCATCTATAACATTACTATCTATTTTTCCATCTTCTCTAAAACTAAAGTACAAATCGTTTGTACATCCTATTACCTCTGTTTCATCCTGATTTACGCGCAGGGCATTGCCTATTACATAACTTTTTCCGTTGTTTACAAGGGTAATTACCCTAAATGAATTTACAACATATGGATTTATTGCATTTGCCTGTTCACATTGAACAATTCCTTCTTCTAACAAGAACTGTTTATTTTTAATTATTTCATCGTATAAAGCTTGTCTATTCTCTATTTTATCAACTTGAATTTTCTTTATTCCGTGGCCACATTCTCCAAATGGGTCTTTTGCAAACACTACTTTATAAGTATCTAAAAATTTGTTATAATCATCATAAGATGCAAGTTTTAAATTTAAGTAACCTCTTTTTATGTAATCCTTAAAATATTTATCAAATAATAATTTGTTGTCGAAAATTCCGATGTATTCTCTATTATTTAAATAATGTATTATATTATAAAAAGATTTAGCTGTTACAAATGTTTTTCTTTCCTTATGACCAATGTTTATGAAATCCCCTCTAAAGTAGTCTGTATAACCTGTTCCATATTTTAAGAAACTGTATAATATGTCTAATTTTATCAAAAATTTTGATTTATTGTTATTATTTTTTGAAATAATATCGACAAATTGATTCATTCTTTTCGTGTTTAGGTCTTGAATTTTTCTGATAATTCTCTTTGTAGATGCCTTCATTTTATTTTACCACCCACATGCATTTTATAATATATTACAAAATAATTCAATAGATTATGCAAAAAAAGCAATTTTATGTTAAAATATCTGTTAGAGGAGGATTTTAAATTGAATAAACCTGAATTGCTTTCACCTGTTCGGTGATTTTGATTGTTTAAGAGCCGCTGTACAAAACGGTGCAGATAGTGTTTACTTTGGCTCATCATTGTTTAATGCAAGAGCATCTGCTACAAACTTTGAATTAAGCACTTTAGAAAAAGCTATAGATTATGCCAAACTCAGAGGGGTAAAGACACATCTAACTTTAAACACACTTATTAAAAATAACGAATTTGAGCAAGCTTTAGATCTTGCAAATAAAGCATATTCTTATGGTATTGACGCAATAATCGTACAAGACTTAGGTTTAGCACGTTATTTAATAAAAAATTTCCCACGGCTTAGCAGTACATGCTAGTACTCAAATGACAGTTTATAATTTGGAGGGTGTTTCAAAAGCCGAAGAACTTGGGTTCAGCCGTGTAGTTCTTGCCCGTGAAGTGCCAATTTCTGAAATTAAAAAAATTAAGGAGAATTCTAATGTAGAGCTAGAAGCTTTTGTTCATGGTGCGTTATGCATCTCGTATTCAGGGCAATGCTTGTTTTCTAGTATGATTGGCGGTCGCTCTGGTAACCGTGGCAAATGTGCTCAAGGCTGTAGGCTTCCATATGAATTGCTACGAGATTCTAAGTTCGTAGAAAAAGGCTATTTACTAAGTCCTAAGGATGTTTGTAGTCTTCCAGTTTTATATAATCTGATTAATAGTGGTGTAGATTCTCTTAAAATTGAAGGACGCATGAAAACGCCAGAATATGTAGCAACTGTTACTAGAATTTATAGAAAATATATAGATAATTTGCAAGAAATTTTAGACAAAGACTCAACAGACTTAATGCAGGTTTTTAATCGTGGTGGTTTTTCTACTGGTCATTTGGAAGATAAGCCAAATTCAGACTTTATTTATACGAAAAAATCCAATAATCAAGGAATTTACCTAGGCAAAGTTTTAAGTTATGCACCAGTTACAGGGCACGTAAAATTAAAGCTTGAAGCCCCTCTTTCTGTAGGTGATACTATTTTCATTTCTTCAGAAACTGGTAATTACACTGTTTCTGAGCTCATGATAAAAAAGCAAAATTTTAAAGATGTTGGTATACGGTCAAGTTGTTACAATCGGTAGGATGAAAGGCAGAATTATTGAAGGGGAACATATTTACAAAATGTCTAGTAAAGCTCTTTCAGATTCTGCCAAGCAGACCTATTCTGGTAAAGAATTAAAGAAACTTCCACTAATTGCAAAGCTTACCGTGAAGGAATTCGAGCCTGTCAAGCTTGAGATTAATGGAAACATTTATGTTTCAGATTTAATACTAGATAAAGCCACTTCGTCACCTATTACAAAAGAACGATTAATAGAGCAACTTTCTAAAACTGGTAATACCCCATATGAGTTTTCCAAAATTGAAGTAGATTTAGGCAAAGGCTTATATTTGCCAAGCATAAGCAAATTAAACGAGCTTAGAAGAACAGCTTTGGAGGAATATCAAGAACAAACTCGTAAGTCATATAAAAGGCAGGAATTGAATTTATTATTAGAAAAATCTGTTAACAGGAGTGCAAATATAGTACATGCAATTTCTGTTTTACTAAATACATTATCTGATAAAGAGAATTACTCTTATTTAGCCAAAGTACAAAATGTATACATACCATATTTATATTTTATTAAAATGCCAAATTTAGTAGATAAACTTTGCAGGCAATACTCTGTATATGTTTATTTGCCAAGTATTTTGAAAAATGTGCATACAAATATTTTTGATAACTTCAAGGTAAAAGGTGTAGTAATCTCAAATATTAGTCAATTAGATATAGTTCCTAAAAAAATAGAAAAGATTGGAAATTTCACTTTAAATGTGTTCAATAAATATACTGTTTCAGAGCTTGCCAAGTTTGGAATTATAAAATACATTGCTTCTCCTGAATTGAATAGTCAAGAATTAAATGAGCTCATTTCGTCATCTTGCATACCTGCCGAAGTGTACGTATATGGGAATCTCCCATTAATGACAATGCAGTATTGTCCTATTACCCATATGAACAAATGTCCAGAACATTGTTCTAAAATGTGCGAAAAAGGAAGTTATGAGCTAAAAGATAGAATGGGATTTACGTTTAAATTAAGACAAGACAACACACAAACTATAACTACTCTTTATAATAGTAAGACAACTTTTATTTCTTCAAATAAGTTACCATGTGCTTCTATTTGTATTTCATTTTTAGGCGAAAATGAAGAAGAAAAGGAAAAAGTTATTGATACAGTAATTAGTGGCAACAGATTAGAGGGAGAAAAATATACTAATGGTAATATGTCAAGAGAAGTTTGAATACTTTCCGAGCATATGTGAGCCAAAGGGGACACACCTCTTACGAGGAATGTCCCCAGTTTGGCTCACGCCATGCATTTGAGTCGATTTTCCCTATGCAATAAGAAAGTGTTGGGACAGGTTTATAAACCTGTCCCGATTTTAATGAGGCAAGAATTTTGTACTTGCCTCAATTTATGTTTTTCGGTGTGTTTCCCCCAAATACTAAATTATACACATTTTTGTATCCCATTGTTTTTAGTATATTTACAGTTTTTCTGCTTCTTCCACCATATTCACAATATGCTACAATGGTAGCGTTTTTATCAGGTATAATTTTTTCTACTCTATGCATAATCTCATAGCTTGGAATACAAATGCTACCTTGCATATGCCCCTCTGCATATTCTTGTGGACTTCGAACATCTAATAAAATTATATTTGGATTTTGTGTTCTTAATTCTTCCAGTTTACTTAAATTTATATCATTACTTTCATTATAATTTCTGCAGTGACAACAACATTTCCTGCACCACATGATAAATCACTTCTTCCATTTTGTGATAGTTTATTATATGAAATTTTAAAATAAAATGTGAAAAATAAAATTTTGTGTAATTTAGGGGACAGGTTTAAAACCTGTCCCCTAAATTACATTAGACCAATTAATTCAATTTTATTTTTCACTAAGCATTCTCTCATAAGTTACTATCATATACATTAAGCAGAAAATTACTATCGCAAGTCCTGATGCAACTGATATTTCATTTATTTCCATTTTAAATATTGATGTAAGTGCTAAGTATAGTATTACTGTTCCTATCACTGTTCCAATAACACTTGCTAATATTTTTATTAAACCAAGTTTACGATATCTTATTCCAAAGAATGCAAGAATTAATACTCCTGCTATTGCGCTTGATAATACATACGGTTTAATAGTATCTGTCCCTTTTATATTTGAATTATAATATATTTTTAAATCATCTACTGTGTAATTGGTTTCAAATTTTTCGTTAACTTTGTTAATTAACTGCTCATTTTGCTCATCTGTTGAATCTTTTACTGTAATAGCTACTGTTTCTCCATAATTTCCTGCACTTCTTACTATTGCTACTTCGTCTTTATACACTTCGCTTGTTATGTTTATAATGTCTCCTATTGCAAAACTTCCACCCAAATCTAATTCTAGTCTTACATTTTTTGAATAATTTACATTGAATTCGAATTTATTAAATGCTATGACTAGTATACAAGCTATTGTAAATATTGCAACTATACATATATATCTTAAAATTTGTTTTCGTTCCATGTTTTTTCCTCCTTATTCTTCGCTGTATAAATTTTTAGTAATAATAAAGTTGTATGCTGGCATCAACGCACTTCCCCAAAATAGTACTATTCCAAAGCTACTTACTGGTATTATACTTGCGAATGAGAATGCTATTGCTATGATATACATTGGTATTCCTATAATGCTGTAGTTTGCTAAAATTTTGTTAAATGTACTATTGTGTTTATTGTGTAGAACCGCATTTAAGAATAAATACTCAAATATGCAAATAATAGCAATTCCAATTATACTATTCATTGATATTACAGAATTTGTAAAACGCAAAACAATTAAATACGTTGCAATAAAGCCAAGCCAGGAAGCACCCATAAGCAATCCTTTTTTATATCTTATAATTAAATATGCTACTGCTATTACTATTAAAATGGCTACTGCTATAGCTAAAACCTGTATTACTTCTTGTCTTAGCACAGAAGAGAAAATGTTTTCGTTTGATATTTCGTATTCTATAGGTAAATTACCAATATTTATTAATCTCTCAATTAGTGTTGCTTCATTTAAGTATTGATATAGTGTTGTTTGTGAAGTTGTAGGATTATTTAATGGAATTTGGATTTTGCCATCTGATAAAATTTGCAAATTTCCCTGTTTTACTTCATCGTCAAAATGAGCGCTTACAATATTATCACTGTCAAATGTAATTGCTAATTCTTTTGTTGTTGCTTCATTTGTACTATTCTCTTCTGCAGTCTCATTTTCATTATTTTCACTTTCAACATATATCCTGCTTATTTCTTCTAGCTTCTCTTTTAATCCATCTTTAAGTTCTAATACTAAACATGCTGCACTATAATTGTTTCTTTCTGTATGAACAGTAGCTTGTGCAGATTTTATATCGTTATTGTTAAATATTACCTCATTCGTTTCATTATCTTTTATTTGCAATAAGCCCTTCATAGCGACTATTTGCATATAGTTATTTGCTAAATCATCATCATATGTTTGTATAACAATGTATCCGTTCTCATCTTGTCTTATTTGATATTCGGAAAATCTAAACATCTCCATACGTTTTTCTATTATTTTCTTTGATTTAATATAGTTTTCCTCGTTAAGTATTTCTTCTGGATTAGTCTGTTTGTCCTGAGCTATATCTAAGCGTATTTCTCTTATTTCTCCAAAGTCCATCCCTACCTTGTAATCTGGCATAATGTTTTTCATTCTATTTAAATTTTTTGCATAAATTCCTACAAAAGAGGCTAATGAAATTAATAGAATTAAAAGAATAATTGTAACTTTTTTTAATGTGTTATTTTTCATGAATTTTGTTCCCTCCTATAATAATTTCGTATCATTAATCACTAATTCAAACCATATATTTAAAAATTTTGCTGCAGATTTGCTCATCATAGTTCTTTCCATAAATATTTCAAAATAGTCTAGCACTGGGCAGATATTTGTATCTATTGTTAAGTTTAGTTTAATAATTCTTTTTTCTACATTTAAATCTAGCTCTGCATCTGTTACGGCATAATTTACCCTATCATGGATGTCAAATGTTGCCATATTTTTATTTCGTACTCTAGTTCTGTGTACATCAGACTTGTCCGCTATGATTAGTGCTGCTGAAATATCGCTTACCGCTGTCCCTGTGTTTTCGTCGTGATTTCCTATTGCCATCATTATCTCTGTTCTTTCTTTAATGTCCATTCCCATTTCTTTTAAAATATTGTAAGCTATGATTGCACCGCTATGTGCATGGTCTACTCGGTTTACGCAATTTCCAATATCGTGCAAGTAACCTGCAATTTTTGCAAGTTCAATAGTTCGTTCATCATACCCTAGCTGTTTTAATATGCTTCCTGCTCTTTCTGATACAATTGTTATATGTCTTATGGAATGCTCTGTATAGCCGAAGTACATCAAGTTGTTTTTGTGCTCCAAGCACTAATTCTTGTACTTCTTCATTTGCCTTGACATCTTCTAAAGTAATCAAAGTTTTTCCTCCTAATCTTTCACAATATTATTGTTTTTCACAATATAATTCCATGAGTCTTTGCACATATCATCTATTGTTTTTTCCGCACTCCAATTTAATTCTCTTTTTGCTTTTTCTGGATTTGCATAACAAACTGCTATATCTCCAGGCCTACGATTTACAATTTTGTATGCTACTTTTTTTCCTGTTGATTTTTCAAATGATTTTACCATATCAAGGACACTATAGCCTGTTCCTGTTCCTAAATTATAAATATATAATCCTGTATTTTCTTTGTCTAATTTATCAAGTGCTTTAATATGCCCCTTTGCTAAATCAACTACATGGATATAGTCCCTTACACCTGTTCCATCTGGTGTATTATAATCATTACCATATACAGATAACTCATCAATCATCCCTGCTGCAACTCTTACTACAAATGGCATTAGATTATTTGGTCTTCCTTGTGGTTCTTCTCCAATCAAGCCACTTTCATGTGCTCCTACTGGATTGAAGTATCTTAAAATGCATATGTCCCATGTATTATCTGAAGCATATATGTCTTTTAGTATTTGCTCTATGAATAATTTAGTAGTTCCATATGGATTTGTTGTTCCGCCTGTTTTGCAGTCTTCAGTTATTGGGATTACTTCTGGCTCCCCATATACTGTTGCAGATGAACTAAATACGAATTTTTTCACATTGTATTTCTTCATTGTATCCAGTAAAACAAGTGCACCTGATACATTGTTTATGTAATATTCTATTGGCTTCTGAGTTGATTCTCCAACTGCCTTAAAACCTGCGAAATTAATAACTGAATCGATTTTGTTTTCTTCAAATACTTTTTCTAATTTTTCTCTGTCTAGATAATTCATTTCATAAAATTTAAAGTCTTTACCTGTAATCTTTTTTATAGCATCTAGTGCTTGTGGCTTGCTGTTTGAAAAATCATCTATTACAACAATCTCTCTTCCACTATTTAACAATTCAACACATGTGTGGCTACCAATAAAACCAGCTCCTCCTGTTACTAATACTGCCATAATAAATTCCCCCTTTAAAATTTATATTCTATGTAGATATATTATTTATTTTGTAACGCCGCGCAGCGAACAAACGAAACGAGCATTAGCGAGTGTAGTGCGATTGAAGCACCCTACATTAGCAATTGAAAATTGTAGGGTGCGACAGCAAGGCGTAAAAAATAAATAATATATCTACATGTGTAACATCAATACAATTCTTTATAAATTCTATAATCCCTTAGTATCTTTCTCACATAATTGTTCGTCTCTTTAAAAGGTATATTCTCTATATCGCTTCCATCTGCCTGAATTATACCATTTTTTATCCATTTGTCAACATTACCTATTCCTGCATTATATGCAGCAAGTGCTATATTTATATTGTTTTTGTAAATTTCTAATAAATTTGAAAAATATTTTGTTCCAAGCATTATATTTGTTTCTGGCTGGTATAAAACTTCTTTTGTATCATAGCTATATTCTAGCTCTTCTGCTATTTCTTTTGCAGTTTCTTCCATTATTTGCATTAACCCCATTGCTCCGCTACTTGATGTAATGTTTGGTTCAAAATTGCTTTCCGCTTTTATTATTGCATAAACTAACATTTCATCTAAGTTATTTTCTTTTGCGTATTTTTCTACATATTCTGTGTATTTTAGTGGATATATTACTTTTAAGCCAAAGGCTCTAAATAATATAAGCAATACAAGAATTATTGCAAAAATAATTAATAATATTTTTTTCAAGTTATATCTCCTTTACTTCCGTTCAGCTTTACTTTGCATCGTACCAGGTTCTCCCTTCGCCTACTTCTGCAATTAGTGGTACCTTAAGCTTTATTACATTTTCCATACAATCTTTCAAAATCTGTTTTACTTTTTCTTTTTCATTTTCGTATGTTTCTATAATTAATTCGTCATGTACTTGCAAAATTAATTTAGATCTTAGCCTTCTAGACTTTAATTCATTATAAACACGAATCATAGCAATTTTTATTATATCTGCCGCAGTTCCCTGTATTGGCGTGTTCATAGCAATTCTTTGTCCAAATTGTCTTATCATGTAGTTTGAAGAGCTAAGTTCTTGTATATATCTTCTTCTACCAAAAAGAGTCTCTACATATCCTTTTTCTTTTGCATCATTTACAATAGTCTCCATAAAATGCTTAATTCCATTATACTTTTCTAAATATCCTTCTATATATTGCTTTGCCTGTTTCCTAGATACTCCAATTTGCCCTGCCAATCCAAAGTCACTTATACCATATACTATTCCAAAGTTAACAGCTTTTGCGTTTGAGCGCATTTGCTTTGTAACTTCTTCTATAGGGACGTTAAACACCATTGATGCAGCCTGTTTGTGTATATCTTCCCCTTTATTAAATGCATTTATCATATTTTCGTCATTTGCAATATGTGCGAGAACTCTTAATTCTATTTGTGAATAGTCTGCATCTAAAAGAATCGTTCCTTCTTTTTGTGCCATAAAAGCTTTTCTTAATTTTTGTCCTAGTTCCATTCTAGTTGGAATGTTCTGTAGGTTTGGATCTGTGCTACTTATTCTGCCAGTTGCTGTAACAGTTTGGTGAAAATGTGAATGTATTCGGTTTGTAGCCTGATTTATAAAAGGTATTAATCCTTCTACAAAGGTAGAATTTAATTTAGACATTTGTCTATATTCCATTATTTTAGAAATCACAGGATGTTCCTCTATTAATTTTTCGAGCACATCTGAATCTGTTGAATACCCGCTTTTCGTTTTTTTCTGCACAGGTAATTTTAATTTTTCAAACAATACTTCCCCCAACTGTTTTGGAGAGTTAATGTTAAATTCTTCTCCACAAGCCTTATATATTTCTTCCTTTAGGCTGTCTATTTGGACTTGAAGTTCTATTCCAAATTGTTTTAATTCTTCTTTATCTACATATACTCCATCATATTCCATACTTGCAAGCACTTCTGTAAGAGGCATTTCTATTGTACTAAATAGTTCCCACTCATTTGCTTCTTTCAGTTTTTTGCTTAATGTTTCATAAAGTTTATATATTACATATACATATGCACATTTTCTTTCTTCTAATTTGTTTTCTTCTTCAGCATTAAATAAATTCAATTGGTCTTGTTTTTCTGCTTCCTCATACTGTGTAATATCATAATTTAAGTATTCTAGACTTAAATCCTCTAAGCTATATTTATTACTTGTAGAATTTAAAACATACCCTGCTATTCGTACATCAAACATCATGTTTTCACAACTTATGTCGTTTCTTTTTAAAGCTTTCCAGTCTTCTTTTAGATTATACCCACATTTTAGAATTTCAGTATTTTCAAAAACAGTTTTTAGGGCTTCAAATTTCTCTTTATCCAGAGCAATATAATCAATCACACTACTTTCTTCATTATAAACATATAGCGTTTTTGCTTCATCTAAATAATAAAACATTCTTTTTTTATCTTTAATTATTTTTATAATATCTTCTTTATTATTTGTGCTTTCATAATTAAAGCTAAGCTGCTGTTCCTCTTTTTGAATTTTCTCTGATAATTCAAATCTTTCTATATATCTATTAAATCTTAGATTCTTAAAAATGCTATAAACTGCATCTTTGTTCCATTCTTTTTTGGTAAGTTCTTC
>CAMVIX010000026.1 GCA_947167695.1 uncultured Clostridiaceae bacterium | reverse complement strand
ATTCATTATCGAATGTTACAGAAGCAACAGCTTTCATTCTGTTTTCTGAATTTACTTTTCTTAAACGTACATCTGTGATTTGCATCTAGAGCACCCCTTCCAATGTTATATATATTTTGTACATACCTTTTAATCTATGTACAATTATATAATTCGTCAAAAATCTTTTTTTTCCTTCTAGTTTTTACAAGTTTTTTATAATTTTTTGTTTTCTCAAAAAAGACTCTCTTCAAGCCATGAGGAAAGTTCCCTCTGGCAAACTATTTTTAGTGTGTATCAAATATTAAATTTTATGCATATTGTATTGTAAAAATTTAATCTAAAGTGTATAATTGTTTTTGTGAGCAAAAGTGAGCCAAAGGGGACGCACCTCTTTCAGTGGAAAGTCCTAAATCTTGACTCATACCATACATTTACATACTTTAATAGAAAGGACTGATACTAATGTCAGAAACATTGTTTAAATTAAATAGTATAAAAAACTGCAAACATATACATATGGTGGGAATAGGTGGAGTTAGTATGAGTGGCATTGCTGAAATAATGCATCATTGGGGTTTTTATGTAACTCGGATTTGATGCTACCTCCTCTGCTACTACTCAAAGGCTTATTTCTCATGGAATAAAAGTTGTGACTGAGCATGATTTAAGCGATATAAATACTGCTGATTTAGTAGTTTATACTGCTGCAATTTCTCCTGATGATCCTGAACTTATTGAAGCACATAATATGAACATTCCATGTGTTGAGCGTTCTGAGTTTGTTGGGTACTTAACTAGAACCTATGAAAATACTATTGGAATATCTGGTACTCATGGGAAAACAACCACAACATCAATGATTTCTATTTGTTTTATACAAGCAGGTCTAGACCCTACCATACAAGTTGGTGCAGATTTAAAGCAAATAGAGGGTAATTATAGACTAGGTAATAGTCCATATTTTATATTAGAAGCATGCGAATATGTTGAAAGTTTTCTTAAATTTAGTCCTAAGTCTGAAGTAATTTTAAATATAGATAACGATCATTTGGATTACTTTAAAACATTTGAAAATATTAAAAATGCTTTTATAAAATATGTAGGCTTACTTCCAGAAGATGGCTTACTTGTTGTAAATGGAGACGATTTTAACTGCCTTGATCTGATAAAACATACAAAAGCAAAAGCTCTTACATACGGTATAACTAATAAAAACACAGATTTCTTTGCAACAAATATTGTATTTGATGAAAACGGTTTTGCCTCTTTTGATGTATATGCTAGGGATAAATTCTATAATAGAATTTCACTTTCAGTTCCTGGTATGCATAATGTTCTAAATGCACTTGCTTGTATCGCACTTTGCAACGAATATGGAATTTCTTCTGATGTTATCAAAGATGCTCTTAAGGAATTTACTGGTGCAAATCGCCGTTTTGAATATGTAGGATCTGCTAATGGTATTAATATTTATGACGATTATGGTCATCATCCAACAGAAATAGTAGCAACTGCAAAAGCTCTTATGAACAAGAAATATAACGAATCTTGGGTTGTATTTCAGCCACACACTTATAGCAGAACACTAACACTTATGGATGATTTTTCAAGAGCCTTACTTAATTTTGACCATATTATTATTACTGATATTTATGCAGCAAGAGAAAAAAATACCTTTGGCGTGTCTGCCGAAGATTTAGTTCAAAAAATTGCATCATTTAATAAAGATGTTAGATATATTAAAGACTTCGAAGATATTGCAAAATATATTAAGGAAAATGCTAATGCAAAGGATATTGTTCTCACACTTGGTGCCGGAACTATTTGGAAAGTTGGAAAAATGATTGTAGAGTAGTATGTTTTTTGTGAGTTATGTTTTTTATTGCATAGAAAAAATCGAAAGATTTTTCCTATGCAATAAAAAACATAACTCACTTTGCACTACCTACTATTCAATTTGCTATTTCACTTCTCTTGATGTTTTTATAAGAATGTCTCCGAAAACGCCATATCCCATGCTTGGGTCGTTTACTAGGACATGTGTTACAGCACCAATAAATTTTCCATTTTGTATTATTGGACTACCACTCATTCCTTGGATTATACCTCCAGTTTTTTCAAGTAATTCCTTATCTGTTACCTTGAATAATAGACTTTTATTATCTTCGTTATTGGTTAGATTTATTTTTTTTATTTCTATATCAAATTGCCTAATGCCTCCATTTTCCAATGTACATAGTATTTTTGCAGGGCCTAATGTTGTTTCCTCTCTGCTTGCCACTTCTATTTCATTTTGTTTATTAATGTTTAATTTACTTATATCATTAATATTTCCATATATTCCAAAAATTGTATTTTTATAAATTGCACCTACTTTCTGCCCACCTAATATATTTCCTTTAATCTCTCCGTGGTTTTCCACTCTCACCTTTTACTACATCTATTATTGATGCTGTAACAACTTCTCCATTTGATATGTTTATTAATTTTCCAGTATCAATATCTTGTATACCATGACCTAATGCAACAAAAACTTTTGTTGCTGGTTCATAATAGCTTATTGTTCCAACTCCTGCTGCTGCATCTCGTACCCATAAACCTAATTTATACGTTCCTTCCTGAGATTTGCTTGGTTTTATATTTGAGGCCATTACTTTGCCATTTCTATCAAATGTAATTTTTACTTCTTTTCCATCTCCTTCATTTACTGTTTTTATTAGTTCTTCTGTTGATGTTACTTCTTTTTCATTTACAGTTAAAATTGTATCGCCTTCTCTAATATTTACATCTTTCTCACCTTCAGTTATTCCAACTACTAATATTCCTTTTGTATAAAGCTTTAATCCAACTAAACTTCCTACTGGAACGACTTTTGTTTTTGGTATTACGTCTAAAGTTACATTTTTAAGTGGAATAGAATTAAACAAATTTAAGCTTAATTTGATTTTCCCTGTATTCTCTGAAACACTTTTCCCAATTGTGCTAGATGTTTGCATAGCTTTATAGCTTTCTTCTTGCTTTAAGCTAATACCTAATAGAGTATTTAGATTTAAGCTTTCACCTTGGAATAGTATAATATTTTTTGGAATTGACGTTATATTAACAGTATACGTAAATATTATTAAAAGCACAAAAATAACAAATATTTTTATAAATTTATTCATAAAAATTTCTCCAGGAACATAGGTGGCTTCGCCACTTTATGGAGAACGCGCTTCGCTTGTTCTCCGCTACAACGTTTGCAATATAATTCGTAGCGGAGCACTTTGTGCTCCATAAAAAGTGCGATTTTTCCTATGCAACAAAAAAATTAGAAACTAGAACATTCTAGTTTCTAATTATCTTTTCCATTATCTATTTTTTAATTCATTAATTATGCAATATCTGTCTTTCACGTCCAAGTGCATATTTTAAGGCTGTAAGTCTTATTCCAGTAGGTGCAACTTTTTCATAGTTTTTTGAAACTATGCAATAATAGCATGGTAAATTTATATGCTTATAGTAATAATGAGTTTTTTTCGTTGTAGAATCATCCACCGTTTCTCTTACTTCAACAGATGAAGGCTCAAAATCTATTTTTCTATATCCTATTAAATTCGTAATACTGCCACTATCAACTAGCTCTGCTAATTTAGGGCAATCTATCATATGGTATACGCTAAGTGTTTGGTCTGTAGTATCTGCAGTAGGATCTATAAATGCAAGCGCTTCTTTTTCTGCATATGTTTCATTTCTAGTATTATTAATAATTGCATAATTATTATATGTTTTAAACCCAACTGGTAATCCTTGTACAAATGAAACCATGCTAATATTTTTTGTAATACGCTCCCATTCACTTTCTTTAAGTTCAGGCAATAAAAATTCTCCTGTTGTATTTGAATGTGCATTATATGCAGCTATAGCCATACTTAGGTTTTCTCTAATAGATATCCTTACCATGTCGTTTTTATGTTGATTAAAAATTGATGTCACGTCCTCAAAATCATTATCTACAAATATTTTATAATTTCCTCCTGCTGTTCCTTTTCCAAAAAAGTTATTTCTGCCATATACTCCATTATTTATATTGCTGTTCCTATCAGCATTTCTAATACCATCTAAAACAAGATCTCCAATTGTAATACTTCTAAATTCCGATTGTACCCAGTCTGTGAATTCTTTTGCAGCAGTCATATAGTTTTTAGCATTAACATCCTGTTCTATTTCATTGCTATCATTATTAATAAAAATTTTTTCTCCTTCTCTATATATAAACCAATGCCTGCCAAGAGAATCCGCTTGATCACTGTAATACCTTTTGTCTCCATCTTTAAATACGTATCTATATGTACCAGAAGATTCTGGAACAGAAGCATTTCTATCATAAAATAGCAGTTGTTCTTTTAGTTCTTCGCCATTTAAATCACTATTGTCATTTATTAAATAGCCTGATCTATTTACATAGTTCCCATGGCTATCATATCCAGTTATTGTAATATAATTATCTATTGAATAAGTAACATATATGTCAATTGTGCCTCTTACATATCTTTGTGTATAACTTATATATGGTTTTAGTATATGTTCATATTTATTGCTAGCTTCATTTAAAGTTGGCGCATATATAAAATACCCATCATATAGAGTAAACAATACTGCAGGTATATATGGTTTTATTGCATTTTCGCCATAGCCACCAACTCCCATTCCTGTTGCAAAGCTTGTTATAAATGTGTTTATTGCGGCTTCTATATCTCTTCTTTTAGATCTATCAATTATAGAGTATGCATTTTTTGATGTATTTATTTGATATGCTTTTATGCCATCATATGTCGCATTAATAAGCTTCTCGTCGTATGAAGCTTGTAACTTTAGTGTATCTATTTCCGAGCGAATATAATATCCTAATACTAAAGATACAGGTATTATGATAATTGCAAAAATTACTGCTAAGTGCTGTAATTTAATCACTTTTTTCACCTTCTTCTTTGGCCATAGTAAATTTATAAAAAAGCAAGTTTCTATTAGAACATAGGTGGCTTCGCCACTTTATGGAGAACGCGCTTTGCTTGTTCTCCGCTACAACGTTTGCAATATAATTCGTAGCGGAGCACTTTGTGCTCCATAAAAGGTGCGATTTTTCCTATGCAAGAACATAGGTGAGCCAAAGGGGACACACCTCTTCGAGGAATGTCCCCAATTTGGCTCACGCTTTGCATTTTATTTGTTTTTTCCTGTATTACAAAAAATCAGAGGTTAGACGTTAGATTATTTCTAACTTCTAACCTCTAATTTCAAAAAATTATTTTCCATTTACAGTAATTAGTGCTAAGCCAGATGCAGCAACTTGATAGCTGTCATTTCCTGTTACACTATAGAAGAAATTCTTTAACATTTGAGCTATTGTTTTGTTTGTGTTTTTTACTGTTACAGAAATCATATCTCCTTCTTTTAGTGTGAATTTAGGGCTACTTTTTAAAACCTGCTCAATTTGTGAGGTATATACTGAATAATATACATTCTCACCAATTTTTTCTAGGTTTGCTTGTCCTACTTTTGTACTTAAGTTTTCATCTAATATTTTTGCCTCAATATCAACATCATATGTATTTCCTGTTGCATTTAATGTTTGAATAAACTGGCTATATTTATCTTGTGTAATAAGCCCTGTTGTTTTTACGCTGTTTACGAAATCTGATGTTGCTGTTTGAACAGCTAGCTGTGCAATATCGTCATTTCTTTCAGATACAGATAATAAAGGAAAAACAAACATTAATACTGCTGCTAAAAATATTGCAATAATTGTTATTAAAGTATCTCCCATATTTTTACCTCCTAATTTTTTATATAAGTTATTATTATTTTAGTTCTTGTATTAACTTCTTCTATTGTTTCTCCATCACTTAATTCTTCTCTTCCGCCACTATATATAGTTTCGCTATATTTTTCCGTGAAAGTATCGTTTTTATATTTTTTTATTATTTCTTTTAGTTTTTCTTCGCAATACTTCGTTAATTGCGACTCTGTTATTATACCATTTTCATTCTGTTCTGTAATATCAAAAACATATCTAGTTGTATTACCGTCTACTATTTCAATACTATAACCATCATTTTCATGTATATATTTTCTTACTGCTGGTATGATTGATTCTAGTCCTACTATCCTATTTGAAGATACTGTTTCTGCTACATATTCTTCGAAATTGGTTTTGTCGTTATAGTAAAGCACTACATCAGCTACTTCTCTTGCTTGGGAAAATGTAGCAAATGCCAAAGAAACAGCAATTACAAATATGAACATTGCAAACGCCATATGTAGAGCATCTGCTGCATTTTCCATAGACAAGACCTCCTTTTATGTTCCGCTAGCAAGGCTTGGAGAACATGTTATTGTTTGTACATAACCGTCATTATACCCAGTAATTGTTATGGTATATGTTGATGACCTTTTTACATTGTTTCTAAGTAAAGATAAATCATTTGCTGTACTCTTACCATCGAATGTAACCGTACGGCCACTTCCAGAATTTGTTGCTGATTGATTACTAGTAATAATGTCTGATATTAATGATAATACATCAGTACCTTTTTTTGTTCCAACATATTTTTCAAATGTAGAATTAAATGTTTGTATTCCCATACTTCCTACTTTATCTGTAGCAGTATCCATAGGCTCTCCTATTGCACTAATTAATCCTACTCCTATACCAATTAAAAGTATAGCAATTAAAATTGCACCTGCAATGATTAAAGCTTTTGATGCATTTTCCATAACTTTTTTCCTCCTTTGATTTTTGCTTTATTTTTTCTTTAGACTACTTCCATAATCTAAACATTAAAAACTTAAAATTATTCTTGTATTTGCTCGAAACTTATGGTAGCTATTTTTCCTGTTTGCTTGTGGTATGTTACTTTTTTACTTGTAAATACTCCTGAATTAAATAATTCCACAAACTGCTCAGTTCCGAAGTGCAAATACTTTTTCCATTTCATAAATTTGGCTTGAGCCCATCATTTGAATTGTTATTAATACACTATTTTGCCCATTATCTATAAATAAGCCACTTTCATCCTTTTGTACTTCATATTTATTATTATTATCTATTGCTTTATTGATAAGTGTTGCAAGCTCTGTACCATATATAGGTTTATCTAAATAAAATTCATATTCAGCATTTGCTTCTCTTAAAACCTTGTTTTTGCTTTCTATCCCAATCAGAGCTAAAGCTAAAGCTAGTAATATTATTATAAATATGCCTATAATTATAAACAATGTTTTTTTCAAAATCAAGCTCCTTCTTTAATTATATCTTTTTTTTATAAATATTTCAACTAATTTTGATATTTTTTTATTTAATAATGTCGAACCTCCATTTGGTGTGTGTTCCAATTTTCAGATTATTAATTATAATAATGTGCATTCTGTTTACCATGTGTGCAATTTGATTTTGTTGTATGTGAATACGTATAACCATGCTCGCAAGGTTTTGTGTAGCCTAAATTTCCGCTTTGAGGATATGTTCCACTTCTTCCACAACATGAAATCGTCCAGTCATATCGATATTCCATATCATGTCCATGACAGTCTCCCGACCATGCAAGTGTCGATGAGCTACTTTCTGCTCCACATTTTCTACACACCCAATATTCTCTACTAACACTAATAGTATACGGTTTGTCACAGCAATAACTAGCTAGAGTACCGCCAGGGCAAGTTGTTTCTCTTCCTCCACTACAATACCATTTTGCATATAGTGTTATTGTGTTTCCTGCAGATGTTAAATCTTTTACTGATTGGCCATTTGTATAATCTGTTCCTTGTTTATTGTACGTCTTAGCCCAACCTGCAAATGTGTATCCACTTGGAGCTGTAAACCTGTTTGCTGATAAATTTACTGTCGCTCCTGGATTTACTGATTGATTACTCATGCTACCACTTCCGCCATTACTGTTAAACGCTATTGTATATGAAAGTGCTGTCCAATGTGCATAATATGTTACATTTGATGCACCAGTATATGATGTTACTTTGCTGCCTCCACTTGCTGCTGTATACCAGCCTTCAAATCTGTATCCATTTCTTGATGGACTTGGGAATGTTGCACTATGTGCTGTTCCTGTAAAGCTTGGGTATAAATTAAATGTTCCTCCTGTTGCCAAATTACTTACACTTTGGCCATTTGTATAGCTTCTTCCTCCTCCACTACTTGTTGCCCAGCCATTTGCTACATATGTTGTATATGCTGTGCTTGTTGTGTTCCCTGCTCCACTTCCATTATAGTTAAATGTTACTGTTCCCAAATTTGTATTCGATTTAGTCATTGAGTTTGTTCCAAGGGCTATGCTTCTTCCATACGTTGCTGTTTGATTTTGTGGCAACGTTCCTCCTGTTGCTGTGCCCTTATTATACGCTATTGTATATTTATTTGTTGTAAATTTTAATTGTACTGTTACTGCTCCTTCTCCTATTGTTCCAGATAGGCTTCCAGATGATACTCCATTATATGTATGTCCTGTTACCGCCTTTATATCTTTTATTTCATATCTTGTTCCATATGGCAACTGTGTATAATAGTCTGTACAGTCATTTGATTGTAATGTACCATTAATGTATACATCTGCTGTACCATATCCACTTATGTTGCCTGCACTTGATCCATCTAGCAATCCGTTTAAATCGAGATAATAATTATTTACTGTCCATTTTGCATATAAGGTTACATTTGATGCCGTTGTATTTGATATGCTTGTTACTCTGCTACCACTAAAGCTTGAATTGTAATACCAGCCTGCAAATGTGTGTCCTGGTTTAGATGGATCTTTTAATGTTACACTTGTTCCATATATAAAGCTTGCTGGATTTTGGCTATTATTTGTTCCACCATTTAAACTATAACCTATTGTGTATGTATTTGCTGTCCATTGCGCATATAAAGGTACACTGCCTTTATATGTTTGCGTTAAATTATTTACTAAATCACCATCTGAATATTTTGTTCCAGAACCATCTGTATTTGTGTTCCATTCTTTAAAAGAATGGCCAGTCCTTATATATTGATTTGTTGGTAAGTTTTTTTCTATACCATATGTCATTGGAAGTGTAGCCATAGAACCACTTGTGGAATTATTTCCATAAAAATCTATATTATATGTAAGTATTCTTATTTGCTGGGCAATACAATCTGGATCTGCTTCGCATTCTCTTTTTTGTTCACCTTTTTCTGGATTTGAAAAATACCAATTTCCCCATTGATGTTCTTGTTCATCTACTGTTCCACATCTATTACACATTCTTGTGTGAGTGCTGTCGTCTTTTTGTGCCCACGGTCCAAATACATGCTCGCATGTATCTGGATCGCTTGCATACCCGGCTTTCTTTGTTCCATAAGACATACTCTCTATATACCCATTACTTCTATATGTAACGCCATTAAATTTATATGATGCAGCATCTTCTGTTCCTCTAACAACTTCGTCTTGCATCCATTTTATTAATCTTTCTTCACTAATCTTTGAAGTTGCGTCTGCTCCCTCAATTTCCAATTTAATTTGTCTTTCATTTATGCCTTCGTATTTTTTATTGTTTTCCACAATTAAATTATAGATGCTTACTAATTCTTGTGCGTTTAAGTCCTTTGCATATATCAAAAATTTATTATTGTATTCATTTATTCTGTCATTTTCTAATTTCTCATCATAATTTTGAGAAACTGATGCAGTAGAGTTCCAAAAGAGTACACCTATTGAAATAATAAGTATTCCTATTAGTATTCCACCTGCTATTATTAATGCCTTTGAAGCATTTTCCATTTTCTCACCTCCATGTATTAAATGGTTTTATACATTTAATTAGAATAATGTGCATTTTCATATCCATGCGAGCATTTTGTAACAATTTTATGTGTTGAAGAATATCCATGAGTGCATATATCTGGTTTTCTGTATTGTGTTTTTGTTGGCTCTGAAATCATATAGCAACAGCTTCTATAGCTATATGGTCCATAATACTTTCTATCACTATTAGTTATTTTGCTTCCACATGCTAAACATGTTACTGGTGATTCCCATGTATCAAGGCCACATGTACTGCACCATGCATGCCACTGTCCATAGCCATATCTGCTTGTATTTGTTACACTGGTATATGTTCCCCCATTCCATGGTAAGGTGTATAGTCCTTTACCTTTGCAATATCCGCATATATTAAATGGTCCATTGCAATTTGAAGTTGTTCCTCCACTACAATACCATTTTGCATATAGTGTTATCGTGCTTCCTGCACTTGTTAAATCTTTTACTGATTGACCGTTTGTATAATCTGTTCCTTGTTTATTGTATGTTCTTGCCCAACCTGCAAATGTGTATCCACGTGGTGCTGTGAACTTATTTGAAGATAAATTTACTGTAGCTCCGTAATTTACTGTCTGATTGCTCATGCTACCACTTCCGCCATTACTGTTAAATGCTATTGTATATGAAAGTGCTGTCCAATGTGCATAATATGTTACATTTGATGCGCCAGTATATGATGTTACTTTGCTGCCTCCATTTGCTGCTGTATACCAGCCTTCAAATCTGTATCCAGTTCTTGATGGACTTGGAAATGTTGCACTACGTGCGGTTCCTGTAAAGCTTGGGTATAAATTAAATGTTCCTCCTGTTGCCAAATTACTTACACTTTGGCCATTTGTATAGCTTCTTCCTCCTCCACTACTTGTTGCCCAGCCATTTGCTACATATGTTGTATATGCTGTGCTTGTTGTGTTCCCTGCTCCACTTCCATTATAGTTAAATGTTACTGTTCCCAAATTTGTATTCGATTTAGTCATTGAGTTTGTTCCAAGGGCTATGCTTCTTCCATACGTTGCTGTTTGATTTTGTGGCAACGTTCCTCCTGTTGCTGTGCCCTTATTATACGCTATTGTATATTTATTTGTTGTAAATTTTAATTGTACTGTTACTGCTCCTTCTCCTATTGTTCCAGATAGGCTTCCAGATGATACTCCATTATATGTATGTCCTGTTACCGCCTTTATATCTTTTATTTCATATCTTGTTCCATATGGCAACTGTGTATAATAGTCTGTACAGTCATTTGATTGTAATGTACCATTAATGTATACATCTGCTGTACCATATCCACTTATGTTGCCTGCACCTGAACCATCTAGCAATCCGTTTAAATCGAGATAATATGTATTTGCTTCCCACTGAGCATATAATTTTACAGTATCTTCATTTCTTGAAGATAAATTATTTACGTTTTCTCCATTTTCAAATTTTTGTCCTGTCCCATTACTTTTTGTGTTCCAGTTTTTAAAAGAAAAACCCGTTTTTGTAAAACCATTTTTAGTTAAATTCTGGCTTGTACCATATGTCATTTTCATTCCAGCAGTTGAACCGCCTGTATTTGTGTTTCCATCAAAAATTATATCATATGTAATATTTCTGTGTTCTGTTTTACCACATCCCTCGTATGTGCATGTCCTTTTTTGTGTGCCTGTGCTGTCTTCAACCCAATCGGTCCATTTATGTTCTTGATATATTTCTCCACATTCTGTACATTTTCCACCATTTTCATGTGTTCCTCCTGTATGCCCCTTTTCTGGAATAACAGTTGTCTTTTCCTGTTGGCATAAACTACATATTTCAACAACTCGTCCCTTTTCTGTACATGTCTCATTAATATGCCTTGTTTTATCTTCCTCATAGATGTGTGATTCATTATATGTAACATGACAAACTGTGCAAGTGGCGTTATGTACATTTTCATCTACTTTTTCATAAGTAAAATCATGCTCCCTTTGTTCTATAGTTGTACATTTTTTACATGACCTTCTATGAATGGGACCCAAAGGTACCCATTCACTCCATTCATGGTCACAGTCTGCAACTTCCATTACAAAGCCTAAATCATTTGCATTGTAGGTCCTTTGTGTAAAAACAATTTTATTTACTCTTCCCTCTTTGTTATATCCAATTTCATTGCATTCAAAATACAGTCTTTTAAATTCCTTAAAAGCCTCTTTATTATTTATTATATCTTGTAGCTTTGTCTCGTTTTGAGTATATGTACCACTTTTTAGCTGTATTCCAGCAACGTTAAAATCTTTTACTAATTTGATTTGGCATTCAATTTTATTGCTATCATTTCCATCATTTAAATCATTATTACTTATTACTTTATTTAATATAGTAACTGCATCTGCTCCTCTTAGTGCTTGCCTTTGATATGATTCATACTGTTTGTTAAATGCAACTAATTGCTCTTGTTGTTTAGCAGTATCAATTTCCTCATTTAAATTACCAAAACCTGACCACATAAAGACCATTAATCCAACTATAATTATTGCTAAAAGGACACCTCCAGCAATTATTAAAGCCTTGGAAGCATTTTCCATAAACTACCACCTCCTATCTTTTACATCATTGTTGACATAGTTGAGAACGAGCTTGTCATACTCATCATACCAATTATTACAAGTGGTGCTATTAAGTATGCTACAAATAATACTACCATCGGTGCAAAACCTATTGCTTTTCCAATTAATCCTTTTCTTGAAATTAATCTAGCATTAGAATCCTTTCTTTTGTCTTGATAGTATGCTCTTTCTGTGTCTAATTCATCAAATGCATCTTGAATAGGAATTTTCTCTACAGCAGCTTGCATACTTTCTACAATTCTTATAAATTGTGGATAGGAAACATCATTTTTCAATTCTTCCAATGCTTCCCAGGCCCCAGATTCATAGTTGTTAACACATTTTGTTATTGGCTCTTTAAAAATATTTGCATATCTTTCAAGCCACTCTAGAATAATTTCTACATTAACTCTCTCAATTTTCATGAGCATTAATATTATAGTTTGGAACTGCATTACTTCGTTTTCCATTTCTAGCTGTCTCATTTTTTTCTGGAATGCTAAAATCCATAAAGGTGCAAAATACCCTATTGCAGAAAAAGCGAGTGCAAGTAATAATTCAAACCACTGTAGTTGTTCGCCATTTACTATTTTTAATTTTTCATATATTCTATTCGCAGCAACACTAATTTCTTCATCTGTTGCATCTTCATAATACTTTGAATATTTTAAGCTAATAGTAATATCGTTTACTGTTGTCTTTAATCTTCCCCTAAATTGATTAAGGAAAACATTGTCCTCCTCAGTTATTTGCATAGCTTTTTTCTTTTGCACAGCAGACATCTCTCCTACTATATCATAATCTGTTGTAGGCTGTGTATAAATATAGTCTATTGAGACTTTGTGCATTTGTCCAAATAATATTATTGATCCGACAAATACAAGCATCGTAATGACTATTCTATTTACATATAGCCATTCCATTTTTAGCTTTGATGCTGATTCTTTTAATAAATTACTTATTTTCCTAAATTCTTTTGTTCCTTTTTTAGGTATAAATACATCTACTATTTTCTTTCCAATAGGATTTTTATATACTTTATTCTGCCATGGGTTTTCG
>CAMVIX010000025.1 GCA_947167695.1 uncultured Clostridiaceae bacterium | reverse complement strand
GATAAATAAAGAAAGGAGAGTATGGTTATTTAAGTTATTAAATATATCATACAAGGTATTTTATGGAAAAAGCCAAAGTTTATTTTTGTAAGGAGATTACACCAGAGAATGTGGTTAAGATTTTTGAAAAACTTCAAAAATCATTACCTAAAAATGTGGCAGTAAAGGTGCATTCTGGAGAAGAAGGAAACCAGAATTATCTAAGGCCTGAATTTATGAAACCAATGATTGAGTATGTTAATGGTACAGTAGTTGAGTGTAATACTGCTTATGGCGGTGAAAGAAATACATCAGAGAAACACTTAAAAACAATTGAAAAACATGGATGGAGTAAGTATTTTAAGGTAGACCTAATGGATGAAGAGGGGCCAGACATAAGTATTCCAGTTAAAGGTGGCACACATTTGCATGAAGACTTCCTAGGAAAAAATATTAAAAACTATAATTCTATGCTTGTTTTATCTCATTTTAAAGGTCATCCAATGGGGGGCTTTGGCGGAGCTTTAAAACAACTTTCAATTGGTTGTGCATCTTCTGCGGGAAAAGCGTGGATTCATTCGGCAGGAACTAATAAGGACCAATATACTTTATGGGATAATTTACCTGCACAAGATGATTTCCTAGAGAGTATGGCTGAGGCTGCGAGTGCAGTTGTAGATTATTTTAAAGGTAATATGGCATTTATAAATATTATGGCTAATATGAGTGTTGATTGTGATTGTTGTGCTGTTGCAGAAGACCCATGCATGAAAGATATTGGAATTTTAGCATCTTTAGACCCAATTGCAATTGATCAAGCATGCATAGATTTAGTAAAAAAATCAAATGACCCTGGAAAGGAGCACTTCTTAGAAAGAGTAAATTCTAGAAATGGGGAGCATACAATTGAAGCTGCTGCAAAACTTGGGTTTGGAACAAGAGAATATGAATTGATTAATATAGAATTGAGCTAGTTTTTAACCTTTAATAAGTTTTATTTTGAAAGGACTATAAAGATAATGATAGAAATAAAAAATGTTACAAAAAAATATGGCAATAAAGAAGCTTTACGTAATGTTTCATTTAATGTCGATAACGGAGAGATTTTCGGATTTATTGGACATAATGGTGCGGGAAAGACTACGCTTATTAAGTCTATTGTTGGAATTCATGATTTCGATGAAGGCGATATTTTAATAAATGGCAAATCTATTAAGGCAAATCCTGTTGAATGTAAAAAAGAAATGGCTTTTGTACCGGATAATCCTGAGTTGTATGAAAACATGAAAGCTATAGATTTTATTAATTTTATGTGTGATATGTATCAAATTAGCCAAGAAGAACGTGAAAAAAACATAAGAAAGTATGCTAAGATGTTTGAAATTGATGGAAATTTAAATGATACTATTAATTCATTTTCTCATGGAATGAAGCAAAAAATTGCCATTATTTCAGCTTTAGCTCATAATCCTAAAATACTTATAATGGATGAGCCTTTTGTAGGATTAGACCCAAAAGCAGTATTTGATGTTAAAGAAGTAATGAATGAAATGATTAAAGAAGGAAAGACAATTTTCTTTTCTACGCATATATTAGATGTTGCAGAAAAGCTATGCTCTAGGGTTGCCATTATAAAAAAAGGTGAGCTAATAAAAGTAGGTAGTATGGAGGAAATAAAGGGAGACAGTTCTTTAGAGGAAGTATTTTTGGAATTGGAGAAATAATTATGAAGAAGTTAATTTCACTTATAAAAGCATGTATGACTGATAATATGAATTTGTTTAGAATTAGGCAAAAGAATCAGAGCACTATATCAAAGAAAATATTTCCAATATTTATAGCTGGATTATTTATGTTTCTAATGTGGACTTATGCTGAAAAAATTATGGAACTATTAGTTGGAACAGGCAGTGAAGTCCTTGTACTTACAATTTTTATTATATTTTCAGTAATTCTTACTATAATAGAGGGAATATACAAAGCAGGGAATCTGTTATTTAACTGCAAAGATGATAACCTGTTACTATCACTTCCAATAAAAAAATCGACAGTTTTATTTATAAGGATATTTAAATTTTATGTATTTGAACTAGCGTATAATGCATTGCTTTTATTGCCAGCAATGGTTGTATACGCAAGCCATGTAAATGTTGGATTTACATTTTACCTAGTTTCGCTAGTTGCACTGTTTATTATTCCAATAGTACCAATAGTTTTTTCATGTATTGTTGGTGGGATTACATCACTTATATCAACAAAGTTCAAATACAAGAATATTGCTCAAATAGTATTTACAACCATAGCATTACTTGGAGTGTTTTTTGTATCATTTAATTTAGAGGGAGTTATACAAAACATTGCCGAAAATGCTACTAGCATAAATGATATGATAACTAAAATTTACTATCCAGCAGGTGCATATGTTAGTTTGGCCACAGATTTTAACATTGTAAATTTACTTATTTATGTGGGAATTCACATTTTACTATATGGTCTAACAATTTTACTATTAGGTAAAGTATATTTTAAGATTAATTCAATGGCAAAAAGTGTAACAGTAGGCTCAAGCAAAAAGGAATATAAAATTAAAACGAAAGCTCCGATTAAGGCGCTTATTAAGAAGGAGTTAAATAGGTTTACTACATCACCTGTATTTATTATAAATGCAGGATTTGGACTTGTATTATTCATATTAATTTCTATATTGGTGGTAACAAAATTTGATAGTTTACCAGAAATCTTTGGACAAACGGAAACAGCTCTTACAGTAGAAGATGTAAGAGCATACATTCCGATTATCCTTTTTGGCATTTTATGTTTTTCATCATTTTTGACATCAATTACATGTTCTATGATTTCACTAGAAGGAAAAACATTTAATTTATTAAAGAGTCTACCACTAAAACCATTTACCATAGTGTTTTCAAAGGTACTTACAGCAGTTCTTGTGATGATACCAATTTTCCTAGTAGGCGATTTATTGTTTTTTGTTAGATTTAGATTTAATATATTAGAAATGCTTTTTATATTGATAGCTACATTAGTTTTACCTGTATTGTCTGAAACAATAGGAATACTAATTAACTTAAAATACCCAAAAATGGATGCGGAAAATGATACAGAAGTTGTGAAGCAAAGTACAAGTACAATGCTAGCATCTCTTTTGGGAATGATACTTACAGGAGTGAGTATTGCAGGACTTTTTACAGGAATTGCCATGAAAATTCATACAGATATATTGTTAGAACTGGGTGTTGCGTTCTATACTTTAATATGTATAATACTTGTTTTAATATTAAAAAAATTTGGTGCTAAATTATTTATGAAAATAAACGTGTAATAAAATTGAAACGTTTGAGACATTTACAAATGTCTTAAAAATGATGTGAAACGTTTTAAAACTTTTCAAAGGAGAAAGTATGATTTTTTTATGTACTTTTTTCGAGGGTATTCCAAGCTTTATATCCCCGTGTTTCTTGCCATTGCTGCCTCTTTACATTTCATATTTTGCACGTAAAGAAAACAAAAAATCAAAGGCTGTAATAAATTCAATAGCATTTGTCTTGGGCTTTTCTTTTGTATTTATTTTATTAGCGCTAATTGCCAGTAAAGCTGGAAGTATAGCCATGCCGTATATAAAGCATATAAAAATATTTTTTGGAATAATAGTAATTGCTTTAGGACTAAACTATATGGAAATACTTAAATTTGAAATTTTTAGCAAATTTAAGAAATTTAAAGCTAACACACAAAATTTAAATTTCATTAAATCTTTTGTATTTGGAATCCTATTTTCAATAAGTATGACTCCATGCGTTGGAACTTTTTTAAGCTCGGCATTATTACTTATAGCAAGTAAAGAGAGTATATTTGAAGGGATTATATTAATTATACTTTATTGCTTTGGGCTAGGGATTCCATTTATAATATCTGCCTTTTTAATAGATAAACTAAAAAATGTATTTTCATTTATCAAGAAAAATTACAAAACAGTTAAAGTTATATCAGGACTTGTTTTAATAATAATGGGTATATACTTAATATTTTTCTAAGGGGGAAAACTATGAGAGAAAAAACAAAAACTATAATATATTTAATATTTTTTGTAATTGCAATAGTTGGAATATCAGTATTTTTAAACTATAAAAGCAAAATGCCAAAAGAAACTATTACAGATACATCATTAGCTGAAACAAAAAGAATTATAGAGATAAGCGAAAATGATTTTGAAAAAGAAGTATTGCAGAGCTCTAAAAAAGTTTTAGTAGATTTCTATGCTACATGGTGTATGCCATGCAGAACGATAAAGCCTAGAGTATCTGAAATAGCAAATGAGCACGAGGAAATAAAGGTAGTAGAAATAGATGTGGATAAAGCTCCAATTTTATCTAATAAATATGGAATAGTATCAATCCCTACATTAGTAGTATTTGAAAATGGAAAAGAAGTAAATAGAGTCATAGGTGCTGTAGAAAAAGAAAAAATCTTGGAAATTTGTGGAATATAAGCATGAAAGGAAATGAATAACACATGAAAACGGATAAAAATATTTTAATTGCATTTTTATTAAATATATCTTTTTCAATTTTTGAATTATTTGGAGGAATATTTACTAATTCAGTAGCTATTCTTTCAGATTCTGTGCATGACTTAGGAGATGCAATTTCAATTGGAATATCATATTTTTTAGAGAGAAAAAGTAAAAAGAAAGCAGATAATAAATACACTTATGGGTATGTAAGATACTCTGTTTTAGGTGGAGTAATTACAACAACCATTCTTTTAGTAGGTTCAATTTTAGTAATCTATAATGCTGTAAAGAGACTAATAAATCCTGTAGAAGTAAATTATAGTGGCATGCTAATTTTTGCTGTAATAGGCGTGGTTTTAAACTTTTTGGCAGCATATGTTACAAAAGAATGCAACTCAATAAACCAAAGGTCTGTAAATTTGCATATGTTAGAAGATGTATTAGGCTGGATTGTTGTATTAGTTGGTGCTATTATAATGAATTTTACAAATATAAAAATAATAGACCCTATAATGAGCATAGGAGTATCAACATTTATTCTATTCCATTCGCTAAAAAACTTAAAACGTGTATTAGACATTTTCTTAGAAAAAACACCAAAAGATGTTGATATAGATGAATTAAAGGAGCATTTACTTAAAATTGAAGGAGTGGACGACATTCACCATATACATGTGTGGAGTATTGATGGATACAGAAATTATGCAACTATGCATATTGTTACTAAATCTAAAGATGTTAAAACAATAAAAAGTAAAATAAGAGAGGAACTCGAAGAACACAATATTTGCCATGCAATACTTGAAACAGAAGATGAAGTATGTGAAGATACAGAGTGCCATGTAGAATTTCAGAACGAAACACACACACATCACCACTAAATTTATAAAAAATTATGCAAAATGCTTGACATTTTTACTATTGTTTGATACATTAAATGCATAAATTAAATATAGGAGGGATTTCACTATGAACAAAACAGAATTAGTTGAAGCTTTAGCAAAGAAAACAGGAGCTACAAAAAAAGCATCAGAAGCTTCTTTAAACGCATTCATCGAAGCAGTAACAGGAGCACTAAAGAAAGGTGATAAAGTACAATTAGTTGGATTTGGTACTTTCGAAGTAAGAAAAAGAGCAGCTAGAAAAGGAAGAAATCCACAAAACGGACAAGAAATCAAAATACCAGCATCTAAAGCACCAGCTTTCAAAGCAGGAAAAGCTCTTAAAGATGTTGTAAACAAGAAATAAGATTGATAAAAGAAAAGAAAGAAAAATCTTTCTTTTCTTTTTTTATTGCATAGGAAAAATTTTAATAAAAGTACTTGAAAAGTATTTCATTTTAATATACAATATGAAAAGCAAATTTTGTGGTACCAAAGATGTACCAAAGAAAGAGGAGGAATTTTTTATGTCAGTAAAAGTTGCTATTAATGGATTTGGACGTATTGGACGTCTAGCATTTAGACAAATGTTTGGAACAGAGGGATATGAAATCGTTGCAATCAATGATTTAACAAGCCCTAAGATGTTAGCTCATTTATTAAAGTATGATTCTGCGCAAGGAAGATATGAAAAAGCAGATACAGTAGTTGCAGGAGAGGATTCAATAACTGTTGACGGAAAAGAAATAAAAATATATGCAAAAGCAGACGCAAATGAATTACCATGGGGAGAAATAGGAGTAGACGTAGTATTAGAATGCACTGGATTCTATACATCAAAAGAAAAATCTCAGGCACATATTAATGCCGGAGCAAAAAAAGTTGTAATATCAGCACCAGCAGGCAATGACTTACCAACAGTAGTTTATGGTGTAAATGAAAGTATTTTAACACCTGAAGATAAAATAATATCAGCAGCTTCATGCACAACAAATTGCTTAGCTCCAATGGCTAAAGCACTTAATGATTATGCACCTATTCAATCAGGAATAATGTCAACAATACACGCATATACAGGAGACCAAATGCTTCTTGATGGACCACATAGAAAAGGTGATTTGAGAAGAGCAAGAGCTGCAGCAATAAATATAGTCCCTAACTCTACAGGAGCTGCAAAAGCAATTGGCTTAGTTATTCCAGAATTAAATGGAAAACTAATAGGTTCAGCACAACGTGTTCCAGTTCCTACTGGTTCTACAACAATTTTAATAGCTGTTGTTAAAGGGGAAAATATAACTGTAGACAGCATAAATGCTGCAATGAAGGACGCATCAAATAAATCTTTTGGATACACAGACGAACCATTAGTATCAGGTGATATTATTGGTATAACATATGGTTCATTATTTGATAGCACACAAACAATGGTACAAGATCTAGGAAATGGATTATATCAAGTACAAGTTGTTTCTTGGTATGATAACGAGAACTCATATACTAGCCAGATGGTTAGAACAATTAAATATTTCGCAGAAATCTAGAAATGATGTATGGGCGGGTGAGCATGCCCGCCCATTTTGATAGGAGAGGTATATTATGAATAAAAAAAATGTTAAAGACATAGATGTAGATGGAAAGAAAGTACTGGTTAGATGTGACTTTAATGTACCACAAGATGAAAATGGAAATATAACAGACAACCGCAGAATAGTAGCTGCATTACCTACAATAAATTATTTGCTTGAGCATAATGCTAAAGTTATATTGTGTTCTCATTTGGGAAGACCAAAGGGAGAAGTTAACAAAAAATATTCTTTAAAGCCAGTAGCAGATGAACTTTCTAAGCTCTTAGAAAAAGAAGTAAAACTTGCATCTGATGTGGTAGGAGAAAGTGCAAAAAATCTTACAAATAATATGCAAAATGGAGAAATTGTATTATTAGAAAATGTTAGATTCGAACCAGGAGAAGAAAAAAATGATGAAGAGCTTTCAAAAGCTTTAGCCGCACTTGCAGAAGTGTATGTAAATGATGCATTTGGAACAGCACATAGAGCACACAGCTCAACAACAGGAGTTGCAAGCTTCTTACCGGCAGTTTCAGGATTCCTAATTGAAAAAGAACTTGAATTTTTGGGCTCAAGTTTAGATAATCCAGTAAGACCATTTGTGGCAATTTTAGGGGGAGCAAAAGTTTCAGATAAAATTGGCGTTATCGAAAAACTACTGGATAAAGTTGATACGCTAATTATAGGTGGAGGAATGGCATTTACATTTCTTAAATCACAAGGACATAAAATAGGAAAATCAATTTGTGAAGAAGATAAACTTGATTTAGCTAGAGAATTAATAGAAAAGGCAAATACAAAAGGAGTAAAACTATTACTTCCAATAGACACACATATTACAACAGAGTACTCAAATGACTATGAGGATAAATGGGTAGAATCTCAAGATATTCCAGATGGTTGGGAAGGCCTAGACATTGGACCTGAAACTATAAAAATGTTTGAAGAAGCTCTTCAAGGTGCCAAAACAGTAGTATGGAATGGACCACTTGGAGTATGTGAATTTGATAAGTTCAAAACAGGAACATACGAAATTGCAAAAGTATTAGGAACATTAGATGCTACAACAATAATAGGCGGGGGAGATTCAGCTGCTGCTATTGAAAAGATGGGATTATCTGATAAGATGACACATATTTCAACAGGAGGAGGAGCTTCACTTGAATTTTTAGAAGGAAAAAAATTGCCAGGAATTGAGGCATTACAAGATAAATAGAATATGACTCATATAATAATAAAAATGAGGTGATATTATGCGAAAAAAAATTATTGCTGGAAATTGGAAGATGAATATGCTTCCAAATGAAGCTATAGAATTTATTCAAAAATTAGAACCATTAGTAACAGATACAAATAATGAAGTAATCTTATGTGTACCTTATACAGATTTGTTCTACGCACTTCTTACAGCACAACAAACAAATATAAAAATAGGTGCACAAAATATGCACTTTGAGGAAAAAGGTGCATATACAGGGGAAGTTTCTGCCGAAATGTTAAAAAGCATAAACGTGGAATATGTTATAATAGGTCATTCCGAAAGAAGAGCATATTTTGCAGAAACAGATGAAACTGTTAATAAAAAGCTAAAATCAGCATTAAAACATGAGTTAAAGCCTATAGTATGTGTTGGAGAAACTTTAGAAAGCCGAGAAGCAGGGAAAACACAAAAAATAATTACAACACAAACAAGACTAGCATTAGAAGGCATAAATTCAGAAGATGTTGAAAAAGTAATTATTGCATATGAACCAATTTGGGCAATAGGGACAGGTAAAACAGCTACAGCAGAAGATGCTGAGGAAAGTATACAGGCAATAAGAGAAGAAATAAAAAAAATATATGGACAAGAAATATCTAAAAGAGTTATAATACTATACGGTGGAAGTGTAAAATCTTCAAATTGCAAAGAATTATTTACAATGCCAGATATAGATGGTGGCTTAGTAGGAGGAGCAAGCCTAGAGCCAATAGAATTCAGTAAAATTGTAAATTATGAAAAATAAAAAGAGATGATTGCCAATAGGGACGGAGATTTTTGGCAACCTATTGGCAATCTTCTCTTAAATTTAGAAAGGACTATAGAAATGGATAAGAAAACAACAATGCTAATGATAATAGATGGGTTTGGTATAAATCCGGAAGAAAATGCAAATGCAGTGAAAATGGCAAGTACACCTACTTTAGACAAACTATATAAGCAGTGTCCTAACACAGTAATTCATACAAGCGGATTAGACGTTGGGCTTCCTGATGGACAAATGGGAAATTCTGAAGTAGGACACACAAATATAGGTGCAGGGAGAATTGTATATCAAGAATTAACAAGAATTACAAAATCAATTGAAGATGGTGATTTCTTTAACATACCAGAATTTGTAGAAGCCATAGAGAACTGCAAAAAGAATAATAGCAAATTACATATAATGGGGCTACTTTCAGATGGTGGTGTACATAGCCATAATCGTCATTTATATGGATTATTAGAGCTTGCAAAAAGAAAAGGTTTTGAAGATGTATATGTACATTGCTTTTTAGATGGAAGAGACACACCACCTGCATCAGCAGAAGGATATATTACAGAACTTGAAAAGAAAATGGAGGAAAAGGGAGTCCGGAAAAATAGCAAGCATAATGGGCAGATTTTATGCCATGGATAGAGACAAAAGATGGGAAAGAGTTCAAAAAGCCTATGATGCTTTAGTTAACGGTGAAGGTGAAAAATACAATAGTGCAGTAAGTGCAATTGAAAGCTCATACCAAAAAGAAATATTTGATGAATTTGTTGTACCAACTGTAATAACAACTTCAGAAGGAAACCCAATTGCAACAATAGCACAAAATGACTCTGTTATATTCTTTAATTTTAGACCAGATAGAGCAAGAGAAATAACAAGAGCAATAGTAGATAATGATTTTCATGAATTTGAAAAGAAGCTACTTGACGTATATTATGTATGTTTTACTAGTTATGATGAAACAATGCCAAATGTACACATAGCATTTAAAAAAGACGAAATAAAAAATACATTCGGAGAATTAGTTTCAAAAAATGGTTTAACACAACTTAGAATTGCAGAAACAGAAAAATATGCTCATGTAACATTTTTCTTTAATGGTGGAGAAGAAAAACAATATGAAAATGAAGATAGAATATTAGTTCCATCACCTAAAGTAGAAACATACGATTTAAAACCAGAAATGAGTGCTATAGAAGTAACAGATAAAGTAGTAGAAGCTATTTTATCTAAAAAATATGACACTATAATATTAAACTACGCAAACTGCGACATGGTAGGTCATACAGGAAGTTTAGAAGCTGCAATAAAAGCTGTTGAAACAATAGATATGTGTTTAGCAAGAGTCCTAGAAGCAATTGAGCAAACAAATAGTGTACTGCTAATTACTGCTGACCATGGAAATGCTGAGCAAATGATAGACTACAAAACAGGAGAACCACATACAGCACATACAACAAATGTTGTTCCTTTAATTTTGGTAGGAATAGAAAATGTAGGACTAAAAGAAGGAAGACTTGCAGACCTAGCCCCAACAATGCTGGATATTATGGGAATAGAAAAGCCAGCTGAAATGACAGGAAACAGTTTGATTGTGAAATAGACTAAATGCATTATGTATTTATACCCAGAATTTCAATCATTCTGGGGACAGGATTAATCCTGTCCCCAAATGATGAAATTTTAGATATTAGCACAAGGGTAGCAAAAATGTAAACAATCTAAAAAGGAGAGATAGTTCTTGAAAGAAACTCCAAAAATGAGAAAAATATATGCAGAAATTCAAAATCAATTATTCTACATGATACCAGAAAGCTTCGACAAAATATATCTATATGCAGCAATAATGGATCAAGTGCATGGAATGCCAATTGGAGAAATGTATTTTTACTATTTTCCCAAAGGCATTTTAAAGAAAAATCCAGTAAACGTATATGAAATACCTAACAAATTCAATATAGAAGACGAAGTATATTCAAAGCTAATAAATAAATTATATGAATGCATAAAATTACTTAGAGAAGAAATTATTGCAAGCGGACAGAAGCCATGGACAAACATTACAATATCAATAGAAAATTTAAGTTTTTCTATTGAATACAAGTATGATGACCTGTCAAAATCTCCATACACAAATTACGAAAGGCATATAATATGGAGATATAAATATCTTCAGACCGACATACATAGCTATAACAAAAAAGAAAGAATGCTCTTAAACAAATATTTAAGTGAAGAGAGAAAAGAAAAAACAGATATTCATAATGAAGCAATATATGCAAATAAAAAGAAAAATGTATTAGTATATGATACAAATAAAGCAGAGCGTGAAGCAAAGCTTGCAGAAGAAAAATTAGAAAAAGAAATGGAAGTAAACCAAATCCTGAACATAAATATAGGAAACAAGGGAGAATAAAAATGGAATATTTAATAAATGCATTAAGAGGCTTTTGCATGGCACTAGCAGATAGTGTACCTGGTGTATCAGGTGGAACAATAGCTTTTATTTTAGGCTTTTATGATAAATTTATTGGGGCATTAAATAATCTTATATATGGTAAAAAGGAAGATAAGAAGCAGGCAGTTTTCTTTCTGATAAAAATAGGTATTGGCTGGGTAATAGGCATGATACTTGCAGTACTCGTGCTATCAAGTTTATTCCAAAAACACATATACAGTATCAGCTCGTTATTTTTAGGTTTCATAATTTTTTCAATACCACTTATAATAAAAGCAGAAAAAGATGTACTAAAGGGTAAATATATAAATTTAATATTTACAGTAATTGGAATAGCAGTAGTTGCTTTAATTACGTATTTTAATCCAGTATCTGGGACTGAGACAAGTGTTGACATAGCAAACCTAAATTTAGGATTGGGCCTATATATTTTTTTAGCCGGAATGGTAGCAATATCAGCAATGGTATTACCTGGAATATCAGGCTCAACATTACTTTTAATTTTTGGACTATATATACCAATAATATCAGCTTTAAAAGAGATATTACATTTTAATTTTGCAACTCTTCCAGCAATAATAATATTTGCAATAGGTCTTATAGCAGGTGTTTTGCTTGTGATAAAGCTTATAAAAATTGCACTAGAAAAATTTAGAAGTCAAACAATATACTGTATAATAGGGCTAATGATAGGTTCGCTCTATGCAATAGTAATGGGACCAACAACTATAGATATCCCACAAAAGCCATTAAGCTTTGGAACATTTAACGTAGTATTCTTTATAATAGGCTGTGCGATTATATTTGGACTAGAAAAAATAAAAGATGTCCTTGAAAATAAGAAAAAGTAAAAATTTTCGTAAAATCCCCCTTGTCAAGGGGGATTTTTTGTGTTATAATATTTTACGTTAAATCGCACGCAAAGCTAGTTTTTATTGGTGCCTATAAATAGGTTAGTAAAAATGTTTGAAACTTTGCGGAGGAAAACAAAAACTAAAAGGAGGAATTTAAAATGGCAGTAGTTGCAATGAAACAATTACTTGAAGCAGGTGTTCACTTTGGACACCAAACAAGAAGATGGGATCCAAGAATGGCTGAATATATTTTTCAAGCTAGAAATGGTATCCACATCATCGACTTACAAAAGACATCAAAAAAATTAGACGAGGCATATGCTTTTATTAAAGAGCAAGCTGAAGAAGGAAAAGATATTCTTTTTGTAGGAACAAAAAAACAAGCACAAGAATGCATGAAAGAAGCAGCAATCAGGTGCAATATGTTCTATATCGACCAAAGATGGTTAGGTGGAACACTTACAAACTTTGGAACAATCCGTTCTAGAGTAAACAGACTAAAAGAACTTGAAACTATGGAATTAGATGGTACATTTGATGTACTTCCTAAAAAAGAAGTTGCTAAATTGAAGAAAGAAATGGAAAAACTAGAAACAAACCTTGGTGGTATTAAAAACATGGATAAATTACCAGGTGTAATTTTTATAGTAGATCCTAAAAAGGAAAGAATAGCAATACTTGAAGCTAAAAAACTAAACATACCTACAGTTGGCTTAATCGACACAAACTGCAATCCAGAAGATGTAGATTACCCAATTCCAGGAAATGATGATGCTATAAGAGCAGTAAAATTAATTGCAGATGCAATGGCAAATGCAGTAATTGAAGGTAGACAAGGCGAAGCGGTAGAAATGCCAGTAGAAGAAAATGATGAAGAAGTATCTACAGAAGAGCCAGTAGATATGGAAGAAGTAGTAGAAACTGCAGAAGAATAATATTTGTTTATGAACTTGATTTTCAATCATTTTGAAACAAAATGTTCAATCATTTGGGGACAGGTTTATAAACCTGTCCCCAAAATAGATTAAAAATATTTTTTAAGGAGGAATATTATGATTACAGCTGAATTGGTTAAAGAGTTAAGAGAAAAAACTGGAGCAGGAATGATGGACTGCAAAAAAGTTTTAACAGAAACAGATGGAGATATGGAAAAAGCAATAGAACTATTACGTGAAAGAGGAATAGCAAAAGCTGCGAAGAAATCAGACAGAATTGCAGCAGAAGGACTAGTTGCAGCTTATGTTACAGCTGATAAAAAAGTTGGAGCCTTAGTAGAAGTAAATGCAGAAACAGATTTCGTTGCAAAAAATGCAGACTTTAGAAGCTTTGTTGCAGATGTTGTAGAACAAGTGGCAACAAAAAATCCTGCAAACGTAGAAGAATTACTTTCACAAGAATCTATTAAAGTAGCTGGAAAAACAGTAAAAGATGTATTAACAGATAAAATAGCTACAATTGGTGAAAATATGTCAATTCGCAGATTTGTAAGATTTGAAAGCCAAGGTCTAGTAGAAAGCTATATTCATGGAGATGGAAAAATTGGTGTTTTAGTAGATTTAGCAAAAGGCGAAAGCGAAGTTGCAAAAGATGTATGTATGCAAGTTGCAGCTGCAAAACCTGAATACTTAAATCGTCAAGCAGTACCACAAGAAGAAGTTGCAAAAGAGATGGAAATCTTAAAAGCACAAGCTATGAATGAAGGAAAACCTGCTGAAATAGCTGAAAAAATGGTTCAAGGTAGAATTAATAAATTCTATGGAGAAATTTGTTTATTAGAACAAGAATTTGTTAAAGATCCAGACATGAAAATTAACAAATTATTAGAATCTAAAGGTGCTAAAATAAATAATTTTGCAAGATTAGAAAAAGGTGAAGGAATCGAAAAAGTAGAAGAAAACTTTGCTGAAGAAGTTGCAAAACAAATAAAAATGTAATTTATAACCGGCGAAAGTTGGAGATTATGCAAGCAGATTTAATATATTAACATTCCGTTCGTTTACTGGCGATACGATTTGAGAAAAAGACGATAATAAGG
>CAMVIX010000024.1 GCA_947167695.1 uncultured Clostridiaceae bacterium | reverse complement strand
TTACACTTCCATTATAATTGGCAGAATCATCGGATTCCTTTTTGTTTTTTGGAACACATAGTCTCTTAGGCTTTCTTTTAAGTTTGTTTTTATTGTCATCCAATCTGTTATATGTCTTTCTTCACATTTTTCTATTTCTTCTCTAACAACTCTTTTTACATCTTCCATTAAGTTCTCAGATTCACGTACATATACAAAACCTCTCGATATTACATCTGGTCCTGATACAACCTCTCCTGTTCCACTGTCCATTGTTAAAACTACTATTATTAGTCCGTCTTGTGATAAATGCTGCCTGTCGCGTAATACTACATTTCCAACGTCTCCTACGCCTAGTCCATCTACCATTATTCTTCCAAATGGTACAGTTCCTGCAAGTCTTGCTGTATTTGGTGTCATCTCTAGCACTCTTCCATTTGTCATCATGAATATATTTTCTTCTGGAATTCCTACTTTTTTTGCTGTTTCACTATGAGCAATAAGCTGCCTATATTCACCATGTACCGGTATAAAGAATTTAGGTTTAGTAAGTGCCATGATTAATTTTTGTTCTTCTTGACAAGCATGGCCTGATACATGTATATCTGCAAGTGAGCTATATACTACTTCAGCTCCTATTTTCATTAAATCGTCTATTACCTTTGAAACATATTTTTCATTTCCCGGTATCGGATTTGCTGATATTATTACTAGGTCGTTTGGAGTAATTGAAACTTTTTTATGTTCTCCTGCTGCCATACGTGTTAAAGCAGACATAGTTTCTCCCTGGCTCCCTGTTGTAATTATAACTAGTTGCTCATCCGTATAGTTTTTTATCATATCTATATCTATGAACTCATTTTCAGGTGCATCTATATAGCCAAGTTCTCTTGCTGTTTCTATCATATTTACCATACTTCTGCCACATACTGCAATTTTTCTGTTATTGGCTACTGCACTATTTACTATTTGTTGAACACGATGAACATTTGATGCAAAGGTTGCAACTACTATTCTCTTTGTACAATTTACAAATAATCTGTCGAACACCTCTCCTACCGTACGTTCTGACATTGTAAACCCTTTTCTTTCACTGTTTGTACTATCAGACATAAGAGCTAAAACACCTTTATTTCCGAGTTCTGCTAACCTTCCAAAATCCATAAGCTCTCCATCAATTGGTGTATAATCAACTTTAAAATCTCCAGTATGTATAATTGTTCCTACTGGCGTATGAATTCCTAACATTACAGTATCAGGAATGCTGTGTGATGAACGTATAAATTCTACCTTAAACTTTCCAAGTGTTATTGTTTGCCCTTGGCTTACTGTTTTTAATCTTGTTTTTCTAAGTAGTTTATGTTCTTCTAGTTTGTTTTCAATTAATCCAACTGTTAGCCTTGTTGCATATATTGGCACATCAATTTGTTTTAGAAAATATGGTATTGCACCAATATGGTCTTCATGGCCATGTGTTATAACTAGCCCTTTTATTTTCTCTTTATTTTTTTCTAAGTATGTTATGTCTGGAATTACCAAATCTATCCCAAGCATATCATCTTCTGGAAAAGCCAGACCACAGTCTACGATTATGATATCGTCTTCGTATTCAAAAACCGTCATGTTTTTTCCAATCTCAAGTAAGCCTCCTAAAGGTATAATCTTTAAAGGCTCTTTTTTTAATTCTACTTTTGTGAATTCCTTTTTTGGTTTGCTTTCGCGAACCGCGCTTTTAGAGTATGGTTCTCTTTTTCTCTCACGCACAACCATACTATTTTCTTTTTTTCTCATCTCTTAATCTCTCCGTATTTTATATAAATCTCTTCTTTACCATTATTTTGGTAACAACTGGATAAAATTATACTATATTATTATTAAAATGTCAAATTGCACCAATCCTAAATCATTACTGCACCAATTATACCAGCGTCATTTTTTAGTAGAGCCGTTTTTATCTCAATATCTTTTCTGCCGTTGAATGTGCTATTAGCCTCAAATAGTTTTTCTTTTAATTTTGGTATAAATAAATCACCATAATACGCAAAACTGCCCCCTATTACCATTGCTTCTGGTTCAAATAAGTCTATTAAATTTGCCATTCCAATTTTTAAGTTTCCAATATATTCATCTAAAATTTTATTTGAAAGCTCACTTTTGTTACCTAAAATTTCAAGTAGCTCTATACTATGTATGTCTTGCCCTAACCCGTATTCTTTTCTTACTTTTTCTTTTAGCATTCTCATTGAGCAATATCTTTCAAAGCACCCTTTTTTACCACATGTACATTCTATTCCATCTTTTGCAATTGTCATGTGTCCTATTTCAAAGCCTGAGCAAGCTTTTGGCTTTAGCAGTTTTCCATTTAAAAATACGGCTCCACCTATTCCTGTCCCTATATTTAGGAAAATGCAGTCATCATAATCTTTAAGTACTCCTAGCTTTTTTTCTGCTACTGCAGCACATTTTCCATCGTTTTCTATTTTAATTTTAGTGTTTAGTTGCAGTTTTTCTTTTAAATTGAAGTCGGTTATCCCCAGATTGCCCGCTTTAATAATTATTCCATTAGAAATAGTACCTGGACATGCAATTCCTATGTTTTCAATGTCTTGCATACTAATATTACAGTCATCTAATAAATCTTTTATATTTTTTTTAATTTTATCAACTAGAATATTCTGTCTATTTATATTACTGTCATGCTCTTCTTCACTTACAAGTCTAATATTTTCTTCTTTTTTTTCTATTATTTTGTACTCATCATCAATTAATCCTACTGCTACATGACTTCCACCTAAATCAATTCCTAATTTCATTTATTCCTCCAATTATATTATTTCAAAATTTGGGGACAGGTTTACAAACCTGTCCCCAAATTTTGAAGACAATCTAAAATTCTTAATATATATTACACTCCTGCTGCCGAGAATAAGAATGTACCCATATACATTTGAATCATCGGTACTAATACTACTAATACAAAGAATATTAATACTACACCAACTATGCTATAAACTACCTGTGGTAGCACCTTCATTATTTTTTGAAGTATATTATCTATATCTACTTCTATATATTCTAGTAATTTAGCCATCATCTCAGAAAGGTCTGTTTGCATACCTACTTTTAACATCTCAGTTATCATTGGCGAAGATAACCCTGATCTTTCAAATGGTTCTATCCAGCTTTGTCCAATCAAAATATTATTAATTGCACTCTCAGCCATTGATAGCATTACATAATTTTTTGTAACATTTTTACTTACCTCAATTGCTTCTTGTATTCTCATACCGTTCTGTATGTTAAGTAAAAGAGCTCTAACAAATCTTTCGAAATCCATTGCATAAATCAGCTTTCCAAAAATTGGCATTGTGTATTTAAAATAATGAAAATTATATTTTCCTTTTGGTGTTCTAATATATGCAATTACTCCAACAACTACAGCAATGATAACTCCTACTGGTATATACCAGTGTGCAATTAAGCTATCTAAAAAGCCTTTAAACCATAGTGTAAGTGCAGGTAACTGTTCTTTACTACCTACAGAATCAAATGTGTTTTGTATCAATGGAATAGCAAATAATGTACCTAAAACTAACATGATAAGTATTCCACCAAATTGCACTAAATTTGGTATCAAGATTGATTTAATCTTTTTCTTCATATCGTTTGCTTTATCTAGGTATTCTATAGCCTGTCCCAATGCTTGTGTTAAAGAACCTGATAGTTCGCCTACTTTTATAATATTTGTATATATGTATGGAAAAATAGATGGATAATATTCCATTGTTGTATACATATTTTCGCCGGCCTCTAATCCTGTTAAAATATCCTCTAATATTGCCCTAAATGTAAGGTTTTCTGTCCCATCAATTATAGTACTTAAAGCATGTATATTATTAAAATTGGCTTTTTTTAGTAAATAGAAGTTTTGTGTAAATACCATAACATCTCTTACTTTTATTCTTTCTCCACCTGCTATAAGTAAGTTTATTTTCTCTTTTAAAGTAATTTGTCTTCTTATACCCTCTGTACTTGTGCTTACTTTTTTAAGCACAGCATCAATATTGTCCATATTTTTACGTTTGTTTTTCTGCGTACGGAGTTTAGTATTAATTTGAACAACGCTAATTGGCATAAGTCCATTTGTTTTTAATTTTTTTATCAAGTTGAACCTACTGGTATCTTCTACCCTATTTTTAACTTCTTGCCCGGTTTTTGTAAGTGCGCGGTAGGAATATACTGGCATAACTTACGCCCTCCTTTCACTTAAGTCATTTATCTTTGTATTTTTAATTGCATTATAGTTCTATTTAAGGTCTCAATATTCTTTTCTTCTATTTGTCCTCTTGCTTGCTCCAATGTAATCTTGTCATTAACAAATAATTTTGCAATTGAATTAATAAGTGTTATATTTCCCTTGTCTATACTGCTTTGCATTGCATCTTGAAGTTCTGAAACACTAAATTTTTCCTTCCTGATACATCCTGCAATAACATTATCTACTACCATTACCTCAGGAACTAAAACTAAACTATCATCAGTTCCTCGTAGTAGCCTTTGTGATATTACTAATTTTAGTAAACTAGATATTAAATATTTTACTGTAGTTTGGTCACTTATTTCATAGAAATTAATCATTCTATCTATTGTTTCAGCACATGATTTTGTATGGAGCGTTCCTATTACCAAGTGGCCAGATTCTGCCATTTCAATTGCAGCATCCATTGTCTCTTTATCACGTATTTCTCCGGATAACTAATATGTCACAATCCTCCCTTAGAGAATTCTTTACACCATCATGAAAATTCAGTGCATCTCCACCTTGTCCTACTTCTTTTTGCACGATAATAGATTTTTTACTTGTATGCTTGAATTCAATTGGGTTCTCAAGAGTTAGAATCTTTCTGTTTTGATTTTCGTTTATTTCATCTATTAGCGCATTTAATGTTGTTGTCTTACCAGAGTTTGTTTTTCCAGTAACTAGCATAAGTCCCTGTGGTTGAAAAGTCATACGCCTTACAACATCTGGAACACCTAAGTCTGAAAACTTAGGTAATTTGTTTTTTATAATTCTAAGTGTTGCAACTGGTACATCATTAGCACTTGAAATATTTACTCTTAGACGTATATCATCAAATTCATGTGAACAATCCAGCTTTTTTGTTTTCCTATATATGTCGTCTTTATCTACATTTCCCTTTACAAAATAATCGTATATTTCCCACATATCTTCATCTGTTAGTTCCTTAAATTCCTCTATTGGAACTAAATCTCTTGTAATTCTTATAATTGGTTTTAAGCCACATATTAAGTGTATATCAGATGCGTCCTTTTCCTTTGCTATATTAAATATTTTTTCGATTGCTATCATTAGTTTTCCTCCCCAATCTTTTTTTACTATTTTAGAATATTAGTAATTTCTTATTTAATTCGGCTAAATTTGTGGTTCCATTTATAACTTTGTTTATTCCATCAACAACAAGTGGCATATAACCTGTTTCTAATGCTTTATTTCTAATTTCCATGCTTGAAGCATTATCTACAATAAGCTGTTTTACTTCGTCTTCTACAGAAAGCACTTCAAAAATTCCTATTCTATCATAATACCCAATATGATTACATTTTGGGCATCCAACAGCATCATATGTTTTCTTTCCTTTTATATCAAATTCTATTCCATATTTATTGCCAATAGATTCTACTACTTTTATTTCGTCTTCTGTGAAATCTCTTTCTTTTTTGCACTCTGGACATAGTTTTCTAATTAATCTTTGTGATACAGTAGATGCAAGTGTACTTGCAATATCATAGTTTGAAATTCCAAGTTTACGAAGCCTTGTAATAACTTCTATTGCATCAATTGTGTGTATTGTAGATAATACGTAATGTCCTGTTTGGCCTGATTGCATTGCTATTTCTGCAGTTTCTAAATCACGTATTTCTCCAACTAATATAATATCTGGGTCTTGTCTTAATACTGTACGAAGCGAACCAGAAAATGATGTTTTAGCATCTATTTCTATCTGGTTTAGTCCAGGAATTCTGATTTCGACTGGGTCTTCAATTGTTGTTATATTGATGTTTGGGCTGTTTAGCATATCAATTATACTATAAAGAGTTGTTGTTTTACCTTCTCCAGTAGGAGCTGCGACAATTGAGATACTATTTCTTTTATTAAAACTTTTATTCAAAAGCTTTTCATCATTTGGAAAACCTAAATCAAATATTTTTTTAATACCTGCATTTTTCTTTAATAAACGCAATACGAATTTTTCTCCATAAATATTCTTTTGTGAAGAAACACGGATATTATAATCTGGGTACATAATAATTCTACCATCTTGCGATTCTTGTTTTTCTTGATGCATATTTGAAATTGCTTTTAATCTACCTATTATTTGAGGTTGCTTTTCTTTTTCTATTGTTGCCATACTAAGAAGTTCGCCATCTATACGATAGCGTACTCTTATCTCATTTTCAAGAGGTTCTATATGTATATCACTTGCTCTTTTTTCCATAGCAGTTTTTATAATATTATCTACTAAAGTTGTAACATCTCTGCTTATTGCAATGTTTTCAGTAGCCTGTCCTTCAAAACTTTCTAGAATTGCATCAATATTACTTTCAAATGTGATATATCTTTCCATAACTAGACCTTTATTTAAAAGTAATAACCTAACACTATCCATTGCCCTTTTGTTTATTGTGTCTGCAAAACACACTTTAACTCTGCCACCCTGTATGTCAAAAGGTATAGCTTTATTTTGCTTTGCAACATCTAATGAAATGTAGTCCGTAATATTTATATTTATATCAGCATAGTGAAGAATCATACCTTTTTCACCAGTAATCTCCCCAATTGCTTGAATTAAAGTGTTCTGATCTCCCAAATCTAAAATATGAAGTATATCTCCTAGTTTTTTTGAATTGTTTGATTTTTGGTATTCAATCGCTCTTTCAATATCGCTTTGAGTTACAACTCCCCTTTTAACAAGCTCAATACCAATTGGGCTCTTTTTATCTGCTGCCATATTTCATTTTCTCCTTTCTTTGGTTTAAGAATATATCTTAATTATATATCATTGTTTGAATTTTTTATAGATGTTTTGTACTTTTTCCATAAATTACATAAGTTACTTTACTATAATAACATATCTTGTATCTTCTATATTAGAATATGTTGTTAGGTTCGTTCCATACCCACTTCTCGATAGAATTGAAACTGCTTGTTTTTGATTTTGTGCAATATTATATAAAGTTGCATTTATTGAAAAATTCACATTTATATTTTCATTTTCATAATTACCTTTTGCTATCCAAAAACCTGTAATTTCATCAAAACAATTATTTAACAAATAACCACTATTTTCATCAAAGTCCTGTAAGTTTCCTTCTGAATCCACATATTTTTGGCTAGTACTGTATATAAACGTAACTTCGTTATTTTGTGCCTTATATGCATATTTTGGTATCCATTCAAACATTTGGCTTGCACTTGTAACTTTTTTTCCAACTAAATCTGCTTTATTTTCATTTGTTACTTGAACATCTCCTTCTACTATTAGATTGTTTGCAAGCATAATGTTAGCCCATGCCTTATTATTATAGTTATACCATGTGCTATCATTTTCTGAACATATTTGCCAATATCCTTGGCCTAATTGTGCATTTGTATAAACAAATTTTACCGGAATCATGTCTGAAGCTAGTTTTGGTCTGTTTGGAGTTATTAATATCTCCTTTGTTTTTATTTTTCTTATACTTACGTTTTTCGTTATGTTACTTATTTTATATGATACATTTATAGTTACGATTTTTACTACGTCTTTGCCTGTTTCTGGTGTTAAGCCCTCCGGGATATATCTTTCAACATTTGTGCTTACTGTATAGCCTTTTGTAATATTCATGTTTTCTATTTCTTCACTTAATTTGTTATTATTTACATCTTGATAATACAGTTTATCTATAAGTTCAGAGATAGATACTGCATAAGCTGATGCTACGGCATTTCTTTGAGCATCAGAGTATTGCAAATATATATTAACAAAAATACTTGAAATAAGCAGCGTAAAAATAAATAAAATACCAATTGCAACTGCAACATCAATCCCCGTATAGCCTTTTTCTGATTTCCATTTTATTTGCATCTTATCCCCCTATATGAAATAATACAAAACATAATTCTGAATTATCATTAAAATTATATTTATAATGCATATGTAAAAAGCATATGGTTTTTTCCTCTTCTGCTTCTTATCTAACAAATATATGCAGGTTAATGTAAGCATGAAAAATAAATATATAGCATATCTATTTATATTAGCCATACCTACTATAAATAGATATATTATATATAGTGCTGTTACTACCCAATTAAATATTAGCATAGATTTTAATATTTGTTTATTTTCTTTATCAATTCCAGCAATTATCGTCTGGCCCGTTATATATAGCATTCCTAAAAATAGACAAATTATTTTGCTTACCTCGAAAGACGTAAAACTAAATTTAAAGGAAATAGCAAATATAACTGCAGTTAAGCCAGCAAAAACTTCTAATATTAAGTATCTTGGCCTTATTTTTTGTTTGCAGTATCTACATTTCCCGCCCAAAAAGACATAACTTAGTATTGGAATTAAATCTAATAGTTTTAGCTTGTGATTACAGTTTGGGCAAAAAGACCTTTCATGTGTAATATCTTTTTTTAGCGGAAGTCTGTAAACAGCAAGTGTGCAAAAGCTTCCAGTTAGTGCACCTATCATAAATATAATTGTATACAAAAAAAATACCATATTGGGATATCCTTCATTAATTAAAGATAAAGGCATATACATACCTGTCATGCATATGCCTGTCTTTTTACTTTTTCCTTATTCTAGTCTTTTGGTCCATATGTTGCATAGTAAGTATTGAAGTCATTTACAACATTTAGTAATGCTGTGTTTTCTTCATTAACTTTAGTATTGTATTGGTTTACTGAATTTGATGATCTGCCAAATAGGTCACCACCATTAACAGCTATTGTAATAGCTGTTCCAGCTAAGATTAATAATACAATAACTGTAATTACTAATGCTACTAGAGTAATACCCTTTTGATTTTTCATTGTTTTTTCCCTCCTTAAAAAATTTTGTATATATTTATTTAAATAAATATAACCATACATTATTTTGTGCTCGAATGTGATGTTGGATAGTAATATTGTATTCCATTGCTCGAGCTACTTCCCCCTGAATCATTTCCGTTTGAGCCTGTACTATTTATAATTGAATTAGCACTTCCTGTAGGAATTGCATTAAATGGGTTTGGGTTTCCAGGCTGATACACCGTTGCAGATTCATATTGCTTTAAGTCTGAAGAAGTTACTGAATATGTTATTTCTTTCGGTTTTATTTCCTGAACAGATACATTATCATTAAGCTCTGTTTGGACATCATTTGGTATTGTATATGCAACCTTATTTGGAACTACTTTGCTAATTGGTACATAATCATAAAATACAATTCCAAAAACTAGTACAACTGCAACGCAAAGTAATAAAGTTATGCATATTTCTTTTATAACACTTTTCAAGTTTTTCTTCCCCCCTCATTAGTTTTGAACATTATTTGTTGTATTTGCTGTATTGTCAGCATTTACTGTATTTTCTGTATTTGCTGTGTTTGCAGTGCTATTAGTATTTGTTGTGTTTGAATTACTTGTTGTATTAGAAGTATTATTAGCGTTACTCATTGGAACAGCTTCAGATGAATTTGAAATACTTTCATCAACATCCAGTCTTAGTTCAGAAACTATAAATGTTGCTCTAAGTGTCTCAATGTTTGCAGTTCCTTCTGCATTAACATCTGGCTCTAGTATAAAGTTTTCAATTGTAAAAGTAAGTTCTTGGTCATTTTCAACAGCTCTTACAAAATCAGCAATTAATGCATATTTACCATGAACTGTAAAATTTAAATTATATACTCCGGTTGCAGATGTTTGTTTAGCATCAAGATCTATTTCAAGTCCATATTTTCTCGCATGGTTTCCAAGTCTTGTAAATAGAAAATCAACTTGGTATGTTTCAATTTCATTTGCCCTTCTTACATCTTCTTCACTAGAGTATGCAACCTTGTCCTGGTATTTTTCCTTTGTTGTCACAAGCTGTTTTGAAGCAGAAGTTAAGCTGCTTAATTTCTCAGGGAATGTAACACTTGTCAAGGTTGTTGCTTCATTTAAGGCATTTTCTAGCTGTCTATCTAATTTCCCGAGATTTTTAAATCCTAATACCTCAAAGCTTCCTATCTTAAACCCGTTAAAAATAATGGTAAATCCTAATGCTACAAGCAAGATAACTAAAATTATAATTAAGATCCTTTTCATGGCATATCACCTTCTATCGTAATTCTTATTATTCCATCTTGCTTTACACTACTGTTAGATTTTGCATTTACTAAAATGCCATTGTTATTTATTGCACCTAGGAAATATCCTATTGGGTCATACTCGGTTGCTTGAACATTTATAACAACGTGTTTATTTGTTGTATTTCTTATAGAAGTAACTTGTAAGTTTTTAGGTATATTAACCATTATTCTGCTTAACAAATTAGGTATAGAATTCTTAACACTATTTTCGTCTGCTATTTTTTGGTTTATTTCATCAAGTTTTCTAATTAAAGAATTATATTGTGATGTTTTATTATTAATTTTTTGTGTATCTTCTTCTACCTTTGCAATTTGTGCTTTTGTATCAGATATTACAGCTTCTGCTTCTGATTTCTTTTGATTAATCATATTGGCTATTACCATAGTTCCTATTATATAGGCTATAATAATTATACCAAAAACTCCAGCGACTCTTAACGTCATGAAATCAGCTTGAGTTAAATTATCATTTAAGTCAAATTTAAAATTAAGGTTAAGCTTCTTTTCTCCTGAAGATGGTTTGTCTTTACTTCTACCTATTTCTATGTTTCCAATTTCTTTTAACTTTTCAAATTTACTTACAGTTTTGAAGTTTATAGTTTTTATTCCGTCTCCTAGTCCTTGAAGTCCTAATGCTATTGCTGAATTAACTTCTATATAGTCTCTAATATTGGTCATATTCATAGATATTTTTTTTGTAAAATATGGCTTTAATATTTCACATTTTGTATTTGCCAAAAACTCTTGAAAATACAAATCTATATTGTTAATAACTGCTCCTGTTCCTGTAATATATAGTGTTTCAATATTATTTATGTTTTGATTAATATTTTCTTTGACAATATTTACTATGTTATAAAGAGTTGGCATTACATCTTGCAAATAGCTATCATTTTCATCAGACAAATCTTTTCCTTCGCTTGTATATATTGTGGTATTTTTAAGTATGTCATATGTTTTTGCATATGAATTTTCTTTTTTGTTTATTTTGTCGAATATTTCTCCCATTCCATATTCTAAAATATCTACCTTATTTATCTGCCCGTTTATGATTGTTGTAAGAGAAGTATTTTCTTCTAAGTTTAATACTGCTGCATTTTCTTTTACTCCAATCTCAATGTCATTTGTTATAGCTACTGGTAACGGAGATATGCTTCTTAATTTATATTTTTGAAATGTTTGAATGCTTTTGCTTATTTCTGCTTTGCTACTTGAAATGTGCATTGCCTTAACTTTATCTCTGTTTTCCTGATTGCTTACTAATATATACCTTGAGTCAAGCGAATTTTTATTGTATCCTTTTTCTTCGCATAAGAGCTCAAATTCTGTAGCTATTGCTTTTGACATATCTTTATCATTAAGAAGACTAAACATTTCAAAGTAGTTATATTTTTCATCTGTTAGGTTAATACTTACTGGTATATTGAAGCTGAAAGTTTCATTTATTATTTGTTCTATTGCGTCGTCAATCTTTTCGTAAAACTTAACACCATAAGCATCTAGTTTTATATTGTCACGTTCTTTTGATACTTTGGCATATTTTATTAAGTTACTTTCGATATATATTCCTAGACTGCTTGACATTAAATTTTCTCCTTTGCCTTTGCCTTTATTTTTATTTTTATCATTTACATTTTGCTACAATCAATACCCTGAAAATTTTTCTACATTCTTTACGAAATATGTTTTTAAATTTCATTTCATGTATTATTTTATATTTTATTTTGAAAATGTCAATATTTTTTACACACTTGTAATACAAATGTAATATTTCTGTAATATTCCTGTAATATTCGTAATGAATATTAAATCTTTGTATATTATTAATTACATTTGGGAACTATAATCATAAATTCAAATTTTTGGAGGTTGATTATATTGGCTACTGAAAAACATTTACGTTTGACTGGAACTTCAGAAGTCTCATGGAAAGATGCTATTACTCAAACTATAAATGAGGCATCAAAGACTATTGATTATTTATCTCGTGTAACAATTTTAGAGCAGAGTGCAAGAATTACTGGCAAAAAAATCACAGAATATTTTGTCGATTTAGATTTAACGTTTACTATTGACCATGATAGAGAATAGGAGGAAAGATGAATCCTTTAGATACAAAAAAAAATTATCAAAATTACGTTGATCAAAAATCACCTAATTCCCCAATCGTAAAAAATTGTTTAAATAGCTTTTGGGTTGGCGGATTAATTTGTGTTATTGGTCAGTTTATTTGGGAAGCATGCAAACAAAATGGTCTTGAAACTGAAATATGTACTACTATTGTCTCTATTATATTAGTTTTTATAAGTGCATTTTTAACAGCTCTAAACATATTTAATAGAATAGGCAAATTTGCAGGTGCAGGATCTCTTATTCCAATTACAGGTTTCGCAAATTCAATTGTCTCCCCTGCAATGGAATATAAATCAGAAGGATATGTAATGGGAGTTGGATCTAAAATGTTTACTGTTGCAGGTCCTGTGCTTGTCTATGGCATTTCTGCATCTATTGTTGTTGGAATTGTTTATGCTATCTTTGGTTTTGGAGGTTAGCTTATAGGTGGTCCATAGTGACAGACTTTGGCTCATCAATCCCCGAAAAGAAAGGATATATGATGTATGAAAAAAATAGGTAATCAAACTATTGTATTCGATGCTCCGCCAACAGTTTTAGAAACAGCTTGTATCGGTGGTCCAAAAGAGGCTAACGGACCTCTTGCCAAGTATTTTGACCAAGTTTTAGATGATGAGTTTTGGGGAGAAAAATCTTGGGAAAAAGCAGAAAGTAAGATAATAAAAGAAACAGTAAATAAGGTAGTTGCAAAATCTGGCCTAGCACAAGATAAAATAGGTTTTTGCTTTGCTGGAGATCTTTTAAACCAATGTATTTCATCAGGTTTTGGGCTTAGGGATTTAAATGTACCATATTTTGGCATATTTGGTGCATGCTCTACCTTTGTAGAAGGAATGAGCTTAGCTGCAATTTTTGCAGAAAGTGGCATTGCAGATTATGCATTATGTGCTACATCCAGTCATTTTTGTAGTGCCGAAAAGCAATTTCGTTTTCCCTTAGAACTTGGAAACCAAAGGCCACAAACATCTCAATGGACAATAACAGGTGCAGGAGCTACAATTGTTGCCTCGTCTGGTAAAGGTCCATTTATAACTTCTATTACTCCACGGCAAAATAGTAGATATGGGAATAAAAGATGCAAATAATATGCGGGTCTGCAATGGCGCCAGCAGCTTTAGAAACACTTATGGCACACTTTCGCGATACTGGTCGCAGTCCAAGTTATTATGACGGAATATATACCGGAGATTTAGGCTATATTGGAAAAGAAATTTTAACAGAGCTTTCTTTAAAAGAAGGATATAATATAAAATCGAATTACAATGACTGTGGTGTAATGATTTTCGACAGAAATAAGCAAGACACGCATTCAGGCGGAAGTGGTTGTGCATGTTGTGCTACTGTGTTTTCAGGTTATATTTTTAGTCAATTAAAAAATAAAAATTTAAAAAGAATTTTACTAATCGCAACTGGTGCTCTCACAAATGCAACAAGCACTCAGCAAGGCGAAACGATTCCAAGTATCGCACATGCCATCAGTATAGAAGTTTAAGAGGTGAAAATTATGGCAAATTTTTTTCAAAATATAGATTGGATGTTAATATTAAGATGTTTTATAGTAGGTGGCTTAATTTGCGTAGTAGGGCAAATTTTAATAGATAAAACCAAACTTACTCCTGCAAGAATTCTAGTAGCATATGTAACGCTAGGTGCAATTTTAGGTGGACTAGGAGTTTATCAGCATCTTGTTGACTTTGCAGGTGCAGGTGCAACTGTACCACTTACAGGCTTTGGAAATGCTCTGGCAAAAGGCGCAATCAAAGCAGTAGGAGAAAAAGGCATTTTAGGTGCATTTACAGGAGGAATAACAGCTGCAGCAGGTGGAATTGCAGCAGCAATCTTCTTTGGATATATTGCTGCGCTTGTGTCGAAGCCAAAAATTAAGAAGCAATAGGAAGTGGAGTCTGCAAAAGGGGGACACACACCAAAAAACAGGTTGGATAAAATCCAACCTGTTTTTTGGTG